>CAMAXB010000286.1 GCA_945862035.1 Opitutus sp. GAS368 | reverse complement strand
TTTCGATTTCGTAGCCAGCGTCCTCCGTCATTGGTCATTGGTCATTGGTCATTGGTCATTGGTCATTGGTCATTGGTCATTGGTCATTGGTCATTGGTCATTGGTCCTTGCCGCCCCGTCTCCCCTTTTCCTCCATTGCCAGCCCCCCGTCCGGGCCTTTCACTTCCCGCTCCTTGATGAGGTCTTGCCCGATACTTCTGCGCTGACCGGACCGCCATGCTGTTCCGGATCACCCACCGCACTCGCTATCGCTACGCCGGCACGGCGTCCGAGTCCTTCATGGAAGCTCGGCTGACCCCGACCAGCGATGAGCGCCAGGACCGCCGCAGTCACAAACTCCTGACCACGCCCGCCTGCAATCTCCACGTCTACACCGACTACTTCGGAAACACGGTGGAGACGTTTTCAATCATCCAGCGCCATCGCGAGCTGCTGCTGGAGAGCGTGTCCGAGGTCGCCACGCATCCGATCGATCCCCCGTCTGTCGCGCTGGAGGTCAGCGTTTCGGAGGCGCGGCAAATTTTCCGCAGCGAGCGCCTCAAGCTCTTCGAGTACATCATTGCCTCGCCGGCGATCCCGCTTTCCGCCGAGGTCAATGTCTTGGCCAACCGCTTCTTCAAGCCCGGCGATCCCATCGGCACTTCCCTCCTGCGTTTGAACGCGTGGATCAAGGAGTCTTTCCGCTACGAGCCCGGCACAACACGCATCGACACCCCGGTCGCGACGGCTCTCCGCCAGCGGACCGGGGTCTGCCAGGACTTTGCGCAGATCATGATCGCCGTGCTGCGCTCAGCGGAGATTCCAGCCCGCTACGTGACAGGCTACATCGAGACGGAAACGCAGCGCAAAGCCAGCGAGGCGCAGAAGGCACCCAAGCTGATCGGCGCCAGCGAGAGCCACGCCTGGGTCGAGGTCTATCTCCCGGGTGGATTCTGGTGGCCCCTCGATCCCACCAACAACTGCATCGCCGGCGAGCGTCATGTGAAGGTCGCCAATGGCCGCGACTACCGCGACAGCACGCCGACCACGGGCGTCTTCAAGGGCACCCACACCGAGCAACTCGAGGTTGCGGTGGTGATGCAGCGGATCTGAGCCGTCGGGCCTTGCAGCTGGCCTCGCCGAGGCCGGTCCGAAGGTGCGTGTCTAGATTTCGCGTACCGAGAATTTCGGACCCGTACCGGCCGCCCGGCAGGGCGGAACGGTGGAGCGTGTTGCCCTCAACACGCTGGCTGGACGTAGCGGCACCGGCGATTCGATCCAGCGGCTTGGGGGCAAGCCGCTCCACCTGCGCCCCCTCGGACCGGGGTCAGCGACCCCGGCTACACCGGAGGGCTCGTTCGGAAAGAAAGAAAATCGGATGCTTGGTGTAGCTGGCCTCGCCGAGGCCGGTCCGAAGGTGCGTGTCTAGATTTCGCGTACCGAGAATCTCGGACCCGTACCGGCCGCCCAGCAGGGCGGAACGGTGGAGCGTGTTGCCCTCAACACGCTGGCTGGGCGCAGCGGCACAGGCGATTCGATCCAGCGGCTTAGGGGCAAGCCGCTCCACCTGCGCCCCCTCGGACCGGGGTCAGCGACCCCGGCTACATCGGCCGCGCCAAATTTGTTTGCGCCTTCAGATCCTTCCAGCGGGCGAGGCGCTCGGCGATCCGCGCTTCCAGACCGGCCGTCTTTGGCGTGTAGAGCGTGAGCGGCTGCTCCAGAAAATCCTGGCCAGAGATGTTCTCCGGGTAGTCATGCGAGTAACGGTAACCCTTACCGTGTCCCGCCTGCTTGCTGGCCTGGCCGCTTTTATCGCGCAGCGGAAGCGGCACCGGCTGCACGGGTTTTTCCTTCAGGACGCGGTGCGCCTCCGCCAGCGCGAGCGTGGCGGAATTGCTCTTGGGCGCGCACGCGATGTGCAGCGTGGCATGCGCGAGGGTCAGCTCCGCTTCCGGTAGGCCGACGAACTCACACGCTTGATGCGCCGCGACGGCCAGCGGCAGCGCGAACGGGTCCGCGAGGCCGACGTCCTCGCTCGCCAGGATCACCAGGCGCCGCGCGACGAAGCGAGGGTCCTCGCCGCCCGCGAGCATCTTGGCCAGCCAGTACATCGCGGCATCGGGGTCCGATCCGCGGCAGCTTTTGATGTAGGCGGAGATCGTGTCGTAATGCTCATCCTCATTCGCGTCGTAGCGAATGCGCCTTTCCCGAGCGAACACCTCCAGGTCGGCGGCGGTGATGGTCGCGCCTTCCTCTAGCCCGAGGACAATGACCTCAAGTGCGTTCAGCGCGCGACGGAGGTCACCGTCGCAGAGGACGGCCAGATCCGTGAGCAGCGCGTCGTCGGAGGTGACCCGACGCTCGCCCAGGCCGCGCTCGCTGTCTGCAAGGGCACGCTTGAGCACGCCCGCCACCGCATCAGCGGCGAGCGGTTCCAGACGGAAGAGATGGCTGCGCGAAAGCAGCGGCGGATTGACGTAGAATCCCGGGTTGTGGGTGGTCGCACCGATCAGGCGAACATTGCCCTCCTCGACATCGGGCAACAGCAGGTCCTGCTGCGATTTGTTAAAGCGGTGCAGTTCGTCGATGAAGAGGAGCGTACGCGCCTCGGGGATTCGCCGGGCGGTGGCGAGGATCTCGCGCAACTCGGCCACGTTGGACATGACGGCATTGATCCGCACAAACCGGCTGCCGGTCTCGCGCGCGATGGCCTCGGCGAAGCTCGTCTTGCCGCAACCGGGCGGTCCGTAAAAGAGCAGACTTCCGAAGCGATTGGTCGAAACGAGGCGCGGCAGGAGCGAGCCCGGCGACGTGAGGTGGGGCTGTCCGACAATCTCCGCCAGCGAGCGGGGCCGCATGCGCGCGGCCAAGGGCTGGGAGCTCACCGGCGTGGCGGCCGGGATCGCGGAATTACCGGAAACTACAGGTTTCCGTGGGGTTTCTTCGAAAAGATCGGTTTGCGGGTCCGGAGGCATGGCGGGACGATTCATTTGAACCACGATTGATCAGGAAAGAAAGGTTTCAGTGCGCCCCTCGCCCATGGACCTGCGTTCGCTCGGCCACCGCGCTCCCGCCCTGTGGCTGCTGCTGCCGTTCGCGGTTGGATTGGCCGCGGGCCATGGGGGAATCAGCCTCGCACCCGGATGGTCGCTTGGCTTCGCGGCCCTCGCCCTAGCGACCGCGATCCTCGTGCTCCCTCTATGGGTTCCGGGTTTTCTCGCCAGTGTCGCCCTCACCGGCTGCGCGTACTACGAACTTACCCGGGCGCGGCTCGTTGATTGGGACCCGCTCCCCCCGCGCGAAGCACGGCTGGTTGTACGAATCGACCGGATGTTCCCCACTGCCCCCCACGCGAGTCGCTGGAGCGGGCTCGGTCACGTGGTCGGGGCTGACCGTCACCTCGCCGACCTCGTTGGCCAGCGGATTCACCTTTCGGCCGCCCGGCCGCGCCAGGAGCGCCCTCCCCTGCGCTCGGCGGAGGTCGCCGTGGTGGGGGTACTCAGCACGCTGCCGCGCTCGGCACCCACGGGATCCTTCGAGGGGTACCTGACCAACGCCGGAATCAATCTTCGCCTTGCCCGCGGGCGGATGGAGCGGGAAATCACGCCGCCGTCGGGCTACCACCGATTCTGCGCTGCGGCTTTGGCCCGCTTCGACACGATTCTCCAGCTGGGAATGGACCGTCAAGCCGAGCTGGGCGGCGTTTACCGGGCGATGATGCTCGGGCAGAAGCAGGAGTTGAGCGACGAGCAGGACACGCTCTTTCTCCAGAGCGGGACGCTGCACCTCTTC
>CAMAXB010000285.1 GCA_945862035.1 Opitutus sp. GAS368 | reverse complement strand
CCGTCATTGTTCTGGCTGGCGCCCCTTGCGGGCGTCGCCGCCCTGATCATGGCCCGCGTGTTTAGCGCGTCCGTGATGAGGCGCTCCGAAGGCGATCCGGAGATGATCCGCATCGCCCAGGCCGTGCGCGACGGTGCCATTGCCTACCTGAAGCGACAGTACCGGGTGGTCGCGATGGTCTTCGTGGCCCTCGTCGCCTTTCTCGGCCTGCTCTCCTGGCTCGGGCTGCAGCCCGGACTCTCGATGATTGGCGTGCCGCTGGCCGGTTTTCTCTCCGGCCTGACCGGCTGGTTCGGCATGAAGATGGCGACCAACGCCTCGGCCCGCACGGCCTTTGCCGCCAAGCAGTCGCTCAATGACGGCTTGGTGGTCGCCTTCCGCTCCGGTGCGGTGATGGGCCTCAACGTCGTCGCCTTTGCCCTGCTCGACATCACGTTCTGGTTTGTGGTGCTCAACACCTTCGGTGCCCAGTTCGGGCTCGTGGGCGGCCCGGCCGAGCAGCTGGCCGAGATGACCACGATCATGCTGAGCTTCGGGCTCGGCGCCTCGACTCAGGCGCTCTTCGCCCGCGTGGGTGGCGGCATCTACACCAAGGCGGCCGATGTCGGCGCGGATCTGGTCGGCAAGGTGGAAGCCGGCATTCCCGAGGACGACGCCCGCAACCCGGCGACCATCGCGGACAATGTCGGTGACAATGTCGGCGACGTCGCCGGCATGGGTGCCGACCTCTACGAGTCCTACTACGGTTCGATTCTTGCCACGCTCTCGCTCGGCGTGGCCGCGGCGATCTCGGTGCTCGGCCTCACCGCCGCGGCCGCGACCTTCGCGCTCAAGCTGGCGGTGGCGCCCATCGCCCTCGCGGGTCTCGGCATCCTCTGCTCGATCGTTGGCATCTTCGCAGTCCGCACGAAGGAGAACGCGACCTTCGCCGAACTCCTCAAGAGCCTGCACGCCGGCGTTTACGTGGCCTCGGGCCTGATCACGGTCGGCGCCTTCGGCCTGCTTTACATCATCTTCGGCTCCGGCGAAGCGGCTGAGGTGCTGGCCGGCGCCGGCACCGGCTGGACCGGGCTCGGCATGGCCATTGTCTGCGGCCTCGGGGCCGGTCTCGTGATCGCGTATGCGACCGAGTACTACACCTCCTACGAGAAGCCGCCGACCCAGGGCATCGCCAATCAGGCCCTGACCGGCCCGGCGACGGTCATCATCGCCGGGGTGGCCGAGGGCATGAAGTCCACCTGGGCCTCCCTCATCACCACCGCCGTGGCCATTCTCGGGGCCTTCGTCTTCGCCGGCGGGTCGGAGAGTTTCCTCATGGGCCTCTACGGCGTCGGCATCGCCGCGGTGGGCATGCTTTCCACGCTGGGCATCACGCTCGCGACCGACGCCTATGGCCCGATCGCGGACAACGCCGGTGGCAACGCCGAGATGTCCGGCCAGCCGCCCGAGGTGCGCCGCCGCACGGACATGCTCGACTCGCTGGGCAATACCACCGCCGCCACCGGCAAGGGCTTCGCCATCGGCTCGGCCGCCCTCACGGCGCTCGCGCTCTTCGCGGCGTATGTGCAGATCGTCCAGACGCAGATCACCACGCAAGCAGTGCGTTACGGAGAGGAGAACCTGACCGCGGCGACCACGCCCGTCGCCGTCCACCAGGGCTACGGCCGCTTCACGGTCGCGTTTCCGGACTCGATGGCCGACGGCACGGACTACTTTGACGGAGCCATCTTCCTGCCGACCCATGAACTGCCCCGGCGCACGGTCAAGGACCTCGCGATCGGCGCGAGCCTCCCGGTGGAGGCGGTCGGGACCGATCCCTTTACCGCCAATCGCTACGCGGTCACCTGGGCGGATCGCGCCATCCGCTTCGACGTGGTTTCGTCGCGTCAGGCGACGATCGAGGACGTGATGCGCTACTATGATGTCACCCTGACGAATCCGAAGGTCATTGCCGGCCTCTTCATCGGCGTGCTGCTCACCTTCCTCTTTTGCGCCATGACGATGAAGGCGGTCGGCCGCGCGGCCTACAGCATGATGCGCGAGTGCCGCCGCCAGTTCGGCAAGATGCGCGAGGCCTTCCGCGCTGCGGGTATGAGTGAGGCGGACATCCACAATCCGGAGTGCTGGCCGAAGCGCGTGACGCACGAGGGCATCGAGTACCCCGACTACGCCACCTGCGTGTCGATTTCGACCGCCGGTGCGCAGCGCGAGATGGTGGCCCCGGCGATTCTGGCCATCACCGCACCGGTGGTGCTCGGACTGCTGCTCGGCGTGGCGGGTGTGCTCGGCATGCTGGCGGGTGGTCTTGTCTCCGGTTTCGCGGTGGCGGTCTTCATGGCCAATGCCGGCGGCGCTTGGGACAATGCCAAGAAGCTCCTTGAATCCTATGGCCGCATCACGGCCGAGGATGTGATGCACCATAAGGCGACCCGCGAGAGCATCCCGGCCGAAGTGCGCGAGGCGATTGTGCAGCGCGCCGAGGACGAGATGACGGCGGGCCGGCCAAAGACGATCGTCTACGGCAAGGGCTCGCCTGATCACAAGGCCACCGTGGTCGGCGATACCGTGGGTGATCCCTTCAAGGACACTTCCGGCCCGTCGCTGAACATCCTGATCAAGCTCATCTCGATCGTCTCGGTCGTCTTCGCCGGCCTGATCGTGAAGTACGCGCCCATCGTCACGCACGCGATCGGCCTCGACTGAGGCTTTGGCGGTTTTGCCGCTGGCGGGCGCAGGCAGCGTCGGCGATTTCCCCGGTCCCCTTGCCCGACCGCGACGGAGATCGTCCGGGCGGTGCCTGCGCAAGCCGGAGAACGTTATCGTAAAGGGGACCAGCTGGTTTGGGTTGTGTATTGCATACGATACATTCGTCTTGTGTAGCCAGTCGTTTGGTTAATAATGCATCGCATACGATACATGAACTTCGCTGAAACAGGGCTGACTATCCAAAAGGCACGCAAGCAAGCGGGGCTGACTCAGGCTGAACTGGCCCGGCGCTTGGGCATGAGCCGTGCGACCATTTCGCAGTTGGAGAATGGGGTGATTGGGGATCTCGGGATGCGCAAGCTGGCCCTGATTGGTGATCGTTTGGGTTTGGAGGTCACGATCCGTCCACGCCGGCCCCTGACTTTGCATGAAGCCTACGCCCGCAATCGGGCGGAGCGACAGGCCGCTTTCCGGGAGACTGACAGTATCCTGGCCAACCTGAATCCGGGCAAACTCGGTGGCTAACGTCTTCGTCAACCGGCGCGCGGTGGGCGCACTCACCCGCGAGGACCCGGCGAATCGCTTCGTTTATGACGACGGCGTGCCGGAGAGTCTGGCCGTGTCGCTGCTGATGCCGGTAATTCGCACGCCCTATCACGCAGAGCGGGCTGCGGTGCTGCATCCGGTGTTCGATATGAGCTTACCCGAGGGGGCGCTACGGGAGGCACTCAACAACCTGTTCGCGAAGGCCCTCCCGGTCTTCGATGACCTTGCCTTGCTTGAGATTGTCGGTCGATCCGGGATCGGGCGGCTGCGGTTCGGACCGTCGTCCGCTGACCTCGACCAAGTCCCCGCCCAGAATTTACGGGAGCTTCTCGCCAGCCGCGGGACAGAGGGACTGTTTGCCGAACTGCTCCAGCGCTACGCCAGGTATTCAGGTGTTTCCGGCGTTCAACCCAAGCTGCTGATCCGCGACGACGGCAGTTTGGGGACCAGCAAGTTCAGTCCGGTGCCGGTGGGTGAGCGGGTGACGGCCCATGGCACGACGCACATCGTGAAATCCTTCGATGCCACGAAGTATCCGGGATTGGCGGCC
>CAMAXB010000284.1 GCA_945862035.1 Opitutus sp. GAS368 | reverse complement strand
CAACTCCGAGTTGGCCGAACTGCCGCTTCCAACGATGGAATGTGACCTCCGAGTTGTTATGCTCCTTGCTCACTTCCACGATGCTCTTGCCGCCATCGGCTTCCCGCAAAATGCGGATCCTCTGTTCCGTCGTGTGTCTTTTGCCTTTCATGGTCTGAGCTCCTTTTAGGGCCGCAGACTAACATTACAAGTGGACCGGATTTCGGGGGATCACTGCAAGAAATGTGCTGACGAAAGTCTTGTGGGTTCGACCCCCACCCCGGGTACCAGTTGAGGGCAGGCGCGACTGGCTTCAGTCTGAAGCGGTTAGCGGGAACGAGGGGCGAGAAGGAGAGACGCAGTCAGCGGGGAGGTCGCGGGGGCTATCCTTGTCCGAAATCGTCCAAGAATTCAGATGCCGGGCTCACGCCAGTGACCAGAAGGAAATCTCGAGCCCGGGTGCAGGCAACGTAGAGCAGCTGACGCTCAGTGTCGTAGACCTCCTGGAGGTCGCCCTCTTCGCCCACCGTTTCGATCCGTGCTTGAAGCGGAAGCACGTTGTCGTCGCAGGCCATGACCGCCACCGCACGGAACTCGAGGCCCTTGGCTAGGTGCATGGTGCAGATGGCGGCATACCCACTTGCTGTCTCGACGTGTTCATCAAGCACCTTGAACGGCACCCCAGCTGCCTGCAAAGCAGTCCTAGCCCGATCTAGCTGATCGGACGACCGCACGAACACTCCCACCTCATGCGCGAGAAGGTTATCGCTGACGCGTTCTTTCAACCACGTGGCCACTGCACGACACTCTGCATCCAAACTGTTCAAGACCATGATGGCGGGTCGCGGACCGTTGAAGACCGAGACCGTCCTGCCACGGGTCTCCGTATTTCCATCCACGTCGTTGACCTCCCTAGGGAGCAAGCGATCAGCGTGCGTGCGAATCTGGTGCGAGGTGCGGTAGTTGACTCGGAGCGTCTTGGATCGGCCGCGGACATCGACACCCAGCGACTTCCATGAAAATGGCTGCTGGAAAATCCGCTGACCGAGGTCACCGGCAAAGAACAAGGCGTCCGCTCGGTTGGCCCCAATCGCAGCGAGCATCCGCAGCTGGGCCACGCTGACGTCCTGCGCCTCATCGACGACGGCATACTGGAAGGGCGGGTTCTTGCCCGCCTTGATCGCCTTCGCGACCGCCACGAACATCGCGGCCGGTGTCAGCTGTTTCCGTTCAATTATGAACTGGCGGACCTGCTCGAAAATTGACCACAGAGCACGCCGCTGCGCCTCTGAGAGTCGCGTCTTCCGGCCAAGTCGGGCCACGTCCCGATACTCCTCCCAGCTGGAGAGCTGCCACGCGTCCACGACGTGGTCCCATTCGGACACGAGAAATACCTGGCTGAACTTGTGGGCCGGGGCGGTCGCAGCTGCACTCTTGATGGCTCCGCGAAGGGCTTGCCTTCCCACGAGTTCTACCGGACCCAAGAGAGCCTTGTGCAGGCGCATGCCGATCGCGTCCAGCGAGCAGACATCAATGCGCTCGGCCATACGGGGCTCGCCGCCGAGCAGCCGCTGCAACTTCGTGTGGAGGGCACTTGCCAACGTGTCGGAGAATGTTGCCAGCAGCACCCGGGCGTCCGGGTTGGCGCGCGCTAGGTGTGCCGCTCGATGGAGTGCGACCACCGTCTTCCCAGTCCCGGCAGAGCCGGCGACCCGCGCCGGGCCACTGTAATTGCGCTCGACCATGTTGCGCTGCTCCGGGTGCAGAAATACCGTCCACCGCTCCCACGGGAACTCCAACGCCTGCTGCAGTTCGTCCGAGCTGGCAATAATGCGGAACCTCCGCTGCGCATCAGGATGTTCAAACGGGCTCGGCTGCTTGGTCTTATCATCGACCGAGACCGGCGTTGCGATAACAGCCGCAGCTTGTTCAAGCGCGGTGACGGGTTCGGCGGGGTGACCGCCAGTGGCCAATTCAAGCAGTGCCTCCGCAGCCTCACTGGGTAGGTGATCGGCAAGCGCAAGAAGCGAGTCCTCATTCGCAGACCGCACGTCATCGAGCCACTCAACGGGGACTCCGTAGCTCAATAGCTCAATGTCGCTCAGCTTCGCGAACAGCGGTTCTTTCTTGGTTGGTGTGGCTGGGGCCGGGGCATCGACCTGGATGTAGTTCGGGATGAAGATATCCTTCACTGTTTCCCTCACCTCTACGATTTGCGCCGCACCGGTCTTCGGGTGGGCCTCCAGTCGGCGGCGCTCCGCCCAGTCGTAAGCCTTGTCGTGGTGGTCGACGTAGCAGAGGAGCAGGCTACCCGCGGTGCGATGGACGATGAGCCTGATGTCCCCGCTCACCCGCACCGACCAGAAATTCTTGTCCCTTGCCCGCTCCACCTTGTGGAACTGCATCCCGGGGTTGGCCGGGTTCATCTGCAGATCAAAGGCCGTGGTCTTGACCGCCTTCTGCTCGTCCCCCGTTAGCCGAGCGAGGCTGGCGGTGAACGTGTCTGCGATGAGGAAGTCCATTGGTTACACCTTGAACACCTTCATCACCTCGTCGCCGAGGTGGTTGATGACCTTCACGGCAATTCGGCCTTTCTTGGGCTTATCGAAGGGGCGCGAGGTGTCGCTGTGCAGGCTGGCCCAGGCGTCGGCGTCGATCTCGGCCTTGAGCGTTGTCTTGAGAGATGTGTAGGGGTCGTTGGCGCCGAGGAAGTAGGCGTGGCGGACGAAGAAGCTCTCCTCGTTGTAGTCGGTATCGATGAACCAGCAGGCGATGCCGTCGGCGCCGTCGCTGCGGACCTCGCCGGTGCTGGGGTCGAACACGTCTACACCGTTAACTTTCACGCGCACCTTGCCGTCCTTCTCCGGAAGCAGGGCGATGTCGGGTTCGCCGAAGATGACGAAGAGGTTGCCCTTGCCGGTGTTCTTGAGGTCCTCGGCCATGTGCAGGTCGGCATTCATGCGGGCGCGGAGGATGCGGATGCGCCCGAGATTCGGCAGGTCCGTCGAGTGCGCGTCGTAGTTGAAGGCGCAGGCGATGAGCACATCGAACCCGGCATCGCCGCACTCCTTGGCCGCCTCCACCAGATCGATCCGTTGCAAGGTGCCAAACTCCGGGCCGATGAGGATGCCGGCGCGTTTCTCCGTCTCGCCTTCCAGATATTTTCCTTCGGCGCAGACGCGTCCTTCTCCCGCCCATGGCGTCAGGGCTGTGAATGTGATCCGGTCTTCCTTGTGCGCCTGCTGCACACCGGCGGTCTTGAGGTTCTCCAGGATCATCTGGGGGAAGGTCTGCTTGGCTCCGTATTCGGCGGCGTCTTCCTTCAGGGTGTCGATCAATTCATCGTCCTCATCCACGCCGAGCACGCGGTGGGGGCTGAGGCTTTCCACAGTGAAGGGACCGGCCACGCGGACCTTCTTCTTGTCGTCGTAGGGCTTGTCGTAGAGGTATTCAAACTCGGCTTTGGCGGCGATGGACTTGTCGATCTCCTGCTGCCGGGCGATGCGCGCCTGCCACCAATCGGCGTGCAGCTTCTTCGCCGCGTCCGGCCACCCGGCGTCCGCCTCGCGCGGAATCTCCCACTCCTGCCAGGTCTTCTCGAGCGCGGCGTTCAGCTTCTCGCGCAGCGGCTCCAGCTTCGCCTGCCACTGGTCCCAGATGACATCGATCTCCGCGTTGTTGGCGATGGACTTGAGCGTGATGTGCGGCACGCGCTCATAGACGAAGCCGTGGCGGATGTTCCCCTGCACGGGCTGCGAACTCGGCGCGGTGCGGGTGACTTCGGCTTCCTTGAGCTGGCCATCGCGGGAATCGGCCAGCAGGTA
>CAMAXB010000283.1 GCA_945862035.1 Opitutus sp. GAS368 | reverse complement strand
AGCGTCGGCTTCAACAGCGGCACCTCCGCCCTCCACGTCGCGATGCAGATGCTCGGCGTCGGCCCGGGCGACGAGGTCGTCACGACGCCGTTCACATTTATCGCGACCAGCTGGGCCATCGTCTATCTCGGAGCGCGGCCCGTGTTCGTGGACATCGACGAGGCCACCATGAACCTGGACCCCCGGCTCATGGCCCGCGCCTTCACGCCCCGCACCAAGGCCGTCATGCCGGTGCATCTTTATGGGCACCCCTTCGACGTCGATCCGATCCTCTCCCTGTGCCGCGAGCACAACCTGCCGCTCGTCGAGGACACCGCGCAGGCCCATGGCGCCCGCTACCGCGACCGGCAGGTCGGCACGTTCGGCGTGATGTCCGGTTATAGTTTTTACCCGGGCAAGAATATCGGGGCCTGCGGCGAAGGCGGCGCGTTGGTCACCAATGAGGAAACTCTCGCCAAGCGGGCCAAGGCAATCCGCGAGCACGGGTCGACGACCCGCTACTACCACGACGAAATCGGCTACAACTACCGGATGGAGGGGCTGCAGGGAGCGGTCCTAGGCGTGCAGCTGCCGCATCTGACCGCTTGGAATCAACGCCGCCGCGCCATCGCGCATCGCTATCATGACCTCCTGCGTGACACTCCGCTGCGGCTTCCGCACGAGGCGCCGTGGGCCCAAAGCGTTTACCACCTCTACGTTGTCCGTCATCCCGCGCGCGACCGCCTCAAGGCGCACCTCGAGGCGTGTGGCGTCGGCTCCGCCCTCCACTATCCCCATCCCCTCCACTTGCAAAAGTGCTTCGCCCACCTTGGGTACGAGGCAGGGGCATTCCCTGTCGCCGAGCGCGCCGCCCGCGAATGCCTAAGCCTGCCCATCTTTCCAGAGCTCACGGACGCGCAAGTTGACTGCGTCGCGGCGTCGATCAAGTCGTTCAAGGACTGGTAACCATGCAGATCGCCCACCCCCAGAACCGCGTTCTCGTCACTGGCGGCGCCGGCTTCATCGGTTCCCATCTGACCGACGTGCTCGCGACCGCCGGCTGCCACGTGACGGTGCTCGACAATCTCGTCAACGGACGGCGCGAGAATCTGACCGACGCGCTGGCGACCGGTCGCGTGACTCTCGTCGTCGGCGACATCACCGATGCCGCGACCTGCGAGCGCGCCGTCGCCGGGCAGGATGTCATCTTCCACCTCGCGTGCCTCGGCGTGCGCGCCTCGCTGCACGACCCTTTCAGCAACCATCAGGTTAACGCACTCGGCTCACTCAACCTCTTGGCGGCCGCCCGGCAGGCCAACATTCGGCGCTTCGTCTACATCTCGACCAGCGAAGTCTATGGCAAGGCCCTCACCTTCCCGCTCACCGAGACCGCCACGACTTGGCCCACCACGGTGTACGGCGGGTCCAAGCTCGCGGGTGAACACTATGCCGCGGCGTACCATCAATGCTACGGCCTGCCGGTGATCCGGATCAGGCCGTTCAACAACTACGGCCCGCGCGCCCATTTTGAAGGCGACTCCGGCGAGGTGATCCCGCGCTTCATGCTGCGCGCCTTGGCCGGCCAAGCCCCCGTGGTCTTTGGCGATGGCCAGCATACCCGCGATTTTCTCTACGTCCGGGACTGCGCGGAAGCGATGGTCCGGATCGCCGAGACCGACGGTCTGGTGGGCGATCTGGTAAACCTTGGCTATGGCGAAGAAACCCCGATCGGCGAGCTCGGCCGGCTGGTTCTGGCCGCGACCGGACGGACCGATCTCCAAGTCCAGCACGAGGCTGACCGGCCGGGCGACGTTCCACGGCTCTGGGTTGATCCGGCCAAATTGCGCAATGCAACCGGCTGGAGGCCGCGGACCAGCCTAGCTGAGGGCCTGCGGATTACCCTGGATTACTATCGCCGGATTTACGCGAAAAACCCCGGTTGCCTCGCGCAGATGACCGCCCGAAACTGGGAGAAAGCATGAGCGCTCCCCCCATTCCCCTGATGCGTCCTGAAATCGGCGACGAGGAAATTGCCCTCGTGACCGAGACGCTGCGCAGCGGATGGATCACCCAAGGGCCCCGGGTGCGCGAACTAGAGGCCGAGTTTTGTGCCGCCACCGGGGCTGGCCACGCCATCGCGGTCGCCAACTGTACCGCAGCCCTCCACCTCGCCCTGCACGTACTGGATATCGGTCCCGGCGACGAGGTCATCGTCCCTCCGCACAGCTACATCGCGACCGCCAACGCGGTACTTTACCTCGGCGCCACGCCGCGGTTCGTCGACATCGATCCGCTGACCCTGAATCTTGACCCATTCAAGGCGGCGGCGGCCATCACGCCACGTACCAAGGCCATCCTCGTGGCCCACCAGGTGGGACGTCCCGCGAACCTCGCGGCACTCTCCGACCTCGCCCGTCGTCACCGGATTGCCTTGGTCGAGGACGCCGCCTGCGCCGCCGGCAGTCGCTATCAAGATCAGCCCATTGGCGGCAACCGTTGGTCTTCTCTTGTCTGCTTCAGTTTTCACCCGCGTAAGATCATCAGCACGGGCGACGGCGGCATGATCACGACCGACCGCGCAGATCTCGCGGCCCGGCTCCGGCTGCTCCGTCAGCACGGCATGTCAGTCACCGATCTGCAGCGCCACGGATCAAAGACGGTCGTGTCCGAGGAGTACACCGTGCTGGGCTACAACTACCGCCTGACCGACGTGCAGGCCGCGATTGGCCTCGCCCAGCTCCGCAAGATGCCGGCCTTGGTCAGCCGTCGGCGAGAGATCGCGGCGCTTTACGACGCCGCCTTTGCCGGACTGCCGGGCATCACCCTGTTTGAGGAACCCGCCGAAGCCCGGTGGAACCAGCAGACCTACCTCATCCGTCTCACCGGCCGGACGCTGCAGGAACGCGACGCCTTCATGCAGCGGCTCCTCGACGAGGGCATCGCCTCGCGCCGCGGCATCATGTCGATCCATCGTGAGCCGGCCTACACGACGCGCTTCGGGCTCCAGCATTTTCCTGAGAGCGAGGCCGCCAGCGACCAATGCGTCTGCCTGCCGCTCTACACCCAGATGACCGCCCGCGAGATCAACCGCGTGATCGAGGCCGTGCGCCGGCTGGCGCCCCACTGACTCGCCATGGACCAAACTCCCCCTCCGCTACCCGCAAATCCCTTCAACGCCCACTGCTGGGTGACAGGGTCGCCCGAGATTGGGGCAGGCACATGGATTGGCGCCTTCACACTGATCGACGGACTCGGCGGCCTTCGCATCGGTCAGGGCTGCAACATCAGCTCCGGTGCCCAGATTCTCAGCCACTCCACCGTGCGTCGCTGCGTCACCGAACGGCGCCACCCCGACATTGACCGCAAGCCGACCGAATTGGGCGACTACGTGTTCATCGGGGCCAATGCCGTCGTCCAGATGGGCGCAAGAATAGGACACCACAGCGTGGTTGGCGCCGGCGCGGTGGTACTCGAAGATGCCGAGATCCCGCCCTATTCCCTTGTGGTAGGTGTCCCCGCCCGGATCGTGAGGGACATCCGTGCCGAAATTCAAACCTGGAGCCCGCCTGGCCATGCCTAAGCTTTCTGTCGTCGTTGCCGCCTACAATGAGGAGGGCAACCTTCCCCTGCTCTACGAGCGCGTCGCCGCGCTCGACTGGACTTCACTCGGGCTTGAACCGGAGTTCGTCTTTGTCGATGACCATTCCCGCGACGGCACCCAAGCCTACCTGCGCGCCCTTGCCGCGCGCGATCCGCGCGTGAAGGTGCTCCGCTTCGCAAAGAACTTTGGCAGCCACCGCGCCTTTGCGGCCGGCCTTGAGCATGCAACCGGCGACGCCGCCGTCATCCTCGCCGC
>CAMAXB010000282.1 GCA_945862035.1 Opitutus sp. GAS368 | reverse complement strand
ACCACGTCGATCGTGAGGGCAAAGGCATGGGGATTCCGGAGGGTGAGCTGGGACGGGCCATCGCTCCAGCGCCAGAACTCAAGACGCGAGCGCTCCGGCTGGTACCAACCCTCGCCAAACGTGACGTCGACCGGACGGCCGTTTGGGGGCTCAACGATCAGCTCGCCCGGTCCCTCGACCGCGAAGCTCACGCCGCCCGGCGGCCTGAGCGCATCAAACAGGGCGAAGACGGTGAGGTTGCCCAGCATCAGCGGCACCAACCAAGCCCGCCCCCTCGGCACCAGGACATTGAAGGCGAGGGTCATCGGCAGCAACACGCGCGAGGCGGCAACGGGATAGCCCTCCCAGACGGCATCGCCCAAGGCGACCATCAGCACCGAGTAGGAGATTCCCACCCGCCACCAAGGCTGCCGCCACTGCGGTCGCACTACAAAGAAGATCAGCTGCGCGGACAAGGCGATCAGCATCAGCAAGGTCCACTTGGCGACCGAATCGAACCCCTCGGCCGACAGTTGCGTCAGGGTCGTCTGCCACTTCGCAAAGTAACTGACAAGCGGCTGTTCGAAGTTACGGGTGCCAACGCCCCCGGTGCTGCCCAGCGAGACTTTGAGATAGGCCATCCACAGCAGAAGCGGAGCCAGCACCAAAGCGCCCTGGCCCAGAATCACGAGCCAGCGACGGATCCCCCTTGCCTGCGGATCGGCGAGGATGGAGGCCGCGAGGATGTTGGTCTCCTTCCCCAGCCCGGCGATCGCCATCACCAGCGTGGACCACCCCTGACGGCCCCGTTCATAGAGCAGCACGGCCACGGCTACGAGGAGCAAACTCGGACCGTCGACGAGGGATCCGCGTACGCTGAAACACATGCCAAAGGAAAGCAGCACCCCGCTCCAACGGATGAAATTATTGACCCCGTTCGGCGGAAACCAATGCAGCAGCACCACGGAAAGAATCAGCCAGCACACGATGTTCTGAACCGAGAAAAGGTGGAGGGCCAAGGTGCTGTCGCCCCCTGCGAGGCCAAATGCGATCCACGAGAGCAGGATGCGGCGCGCGCGATACGGGAGATTGTCGACCGCGTTGGCCAGTTCCGGGTCATCCAGGACCGGGCGCATCGCGATCTGCGCGTAGTGCTGCGCATCATAACCAAACGATTTCTCCATCTCGTAATGGTCGATCGCGCGCAGCTCAGGAAGGTAGAGGGCGTTCCGCTGATCCCCGAACATGATCAGGTAGGTGAAGCCCTTCCCCGGGATGTAGAACTGGGAAAAAATCCAAAGAAAACCCGCCACTACCAGCAGGTAGGCGGCACTGAAGAACAGGACGCTTCTCCTCGTCGGTGAGTGATTGCTGGTGACCACGTAAAAGCCCCAAATCATCCCTCATCCGGAGGGTAAGCAAGGCCTGAATTACCACGCGCTCCGATGCGTCCGAGCCGCGCCGGACGAGCTTGCCTGTGCCGGCGGCGCCGTTCTGCTGGACACCACGCAACCGTGCTCCTGCTCGACCTCACCCACACCAGCCATACTCAGGCCCGAACCGGTATTCAAAAGGTCTGCCGGTCGCTCTTCGGAACCCTGGCGACCGCGGTGGACGTGCAGCCTATTTGCCACGATCCCTACCGGTCGGCGTGGCGTACTTTGGAGCCCGGTGAGCGTCAGACCCTCGCGAGCGCCTCGCCAAGCCAGCGCCGGGGCGCCCACTGGCCGCTCGCCACACGGCTCCGAGGGCGGCTCGCGCGCATGGTCGGTGCCCTCGCACCCCCGCTTCCCCACGCCACCGGGCTCATCGTTCCGGAAATCTTTTCCCCCGCCACCGCCGGGGCGCTGCCGGGTTTGCTGCAGGCGGTAGGCGGAGCCCGCGTGGCCCTGTTCCATGATGCCATCGCCTTGAAGTACCCGGAGCTTTCCCCCAGCGGCACGGTCGCCCGATTTCCCGGCTACCTCCAGGAACTGCTGGCCTTCGACGGGATCGCCGCCGTTTCGGAAGACTCCCGCGATGCCTTGCTCGATTACTGGCACTGGCTGGGGGTCAAGGCCACTCCTCCCGTTCAGGCCATCCCCCTCGGAATCGACGACCACCCCATTGACTTCACCGCGCCCGCGGAAAAGCGAGACGCCCCACCCGTGGTTTTATGCGTGGGGACGCTGGAAGCACGGAAGAACCACCTGGCTCTGCTCGAAGCCTGTGAGTCCCTGTGGGCCGCCGGCCTCACCTTCGAACTTCATCTGATCGGGATGGCCCAGACGCAAACAGGACAGCACGCCCTTGAGCGAGTCCGCGCCCTGCAGGCGGCCGGGCGGAGCCTGCGTTACGATGGCCCGGTCTCCGATCCCGCGCTCCACGCCGCCTACCGCCGCGCCGCCTTCTCCGTGTACCCGTCGATTATGGAAGGCTTCGGACTTCCTGTGCTTGAAAGCCTGCGCTACGGACGCCCCTGCATCTGCTCCGGGCAGGGCGCCCTCGGTGAATCGGCCCGCGGCGGCGGTTGCCTCCCCCTCGACCGAGTAGCCTCGGGAGATCTGGCCCAAGCCATCCGCCGCCTACTCACCACGCCGGCCGATCGGGAGGCCCTTGTCCGGGCCTGTCACGCGCGCCGATTCAAAACCTGGTGCCAGTATGGCGCGGAAATCCTTTCCTGGATGACTACGCTGGATCGGCGGCCGGAATGAGGCTTTCCGTTTGCTAAGCGTTGCCTCCTCGCTTATCCCTACACGCTTCCATGGCGCTCTCCTTTTTCTCGAAGAACAAGAAGGCATTACTCGACCGCTGCCGCGATGACTACGCGACAAAGATGCGGCTGAAATATGCCCCCTACTATCACGCGATCGAAGCGCAGCAGGGCACCAATATCCGCCTGAATGGTCGTGATCTGATCATGCTGTCCAGCAACGACTACCTGGGATTGTCCTTTCATCCCAAGGTTATCGAGGCGGGTCGCGCGGCCCTCCTGAAATGGGGTACGAGCACCACCGGAGCCCGCCCTTCCAATGGCTCCCGCTCCTGCCATGTCGAGCTGGAGGAAAAGCTCGCCGAGTTCCTCGGTCGCGAGGCCTGCCATGTCCACGCGGCCGGCTACATCTCCTGCCTGTCCAGCGTCGCCGCCTTCGCCCAGAAGGGGGACGTCATCCTCGCGGATAAGAATATCCACTCGTGCTTGTGGGAGGGCATTCGGCTGTCGATGGCAACCACCGAGCGTTTCTCCCACAATAACCCGCTCGATCTGCGCGAGGTTGCCTCGAGCGTTGACCCGGCGGCACCCAAGATGCTCGTGATCGAGGGCGTGTACTCCATGGAGGGCCACATCGCCCGACTGCCCGAGATCCTCACGGTTGCCGAGGACTACGGCTGCTTCACCGTCTTGGATGACGCCCATGGCTTCGGAGTGCTCGGCCGCCAGGGTCGAGGAACCGCCGACCACTTCGGCCTCGGCTCCAAGATCGACATCATCTGCGGCAGCCTCTCCAAGTCCATGGCCAGCACCGGGGGTTTTGTCGCCGGCTCCCGCGAGGTGATCGATTACCTGCGCACCAATTCCAAGCAGACGATCTTCAGCGCCGCCATCAGCCCGGGTCAGGCCGCATGCGCGCAGGCCGCGCTCGAGATCATGAAGTCCGAGCCGGAGCACCTTCAACTTCTGTGGAAGAACACGAAGCGCTACACCGACATGCTGCGCAGCCTTGGACTCGACACTTGGGGCACCGAGACACCTGCCGTCCCGGTCGTGCTCGGTTCGAAGGAATCCGTCTACCGCTTCTGGAAGGCCCTGCTGGAGAAGGGTGTCTTCACCGTGATGTCGGTCGCCCCCGCGGTTCCTCCGGGCAAGGATCTGATTCGCACGGCGATCTCCGCCATGCA
>CAMAXB010000281.1 GCA_945862035.1 Opitutus sp. GAS368 | reverse complement strand
ATCGCCTTCATCTCAACGGCCGCGACGACGACACCCACAACCAATTACCCCAAAAGCAAACTATTCACAGTTACGTCCATGGAACAGCGATAAGAGTTCTAGAACCCATAAGGCAAACACTCGATCCGCTCCTAGGGGGGTGGGGCCGGCGGTGTCGGCCGCGTTGCTCGCCCTGGTGCCGGATTCGTCGGCCTTCTTCGGACCGGATTCCGGTCCTGCCTCCTCACCGGATAACATCTAATCTGTCGATTGGCTAGGCTCCCTCGTCCTCAACCACCGATAGTGGGCGACAAGCGTCTCCGCGATCTTCTGAGTGTGGGCGAGTGACGCCTCCGTCTGACTCAAACCCATGTGAACAGCTTCGATCTCGTGAAGATATCGGACCAACTCAGGATGGTTCTTCTCCTCAAGGAGCAGGCGAACAACCTGTGGGACGTAAGAACTGTATTCATCTCTCGCTTCGGGGAAGTGGCCTACACCAATGGGATCCCACAAATACTGCAGAATCTCGTCCGCTCGTTCGTGGACCTTAGCATAAAAAGTTTTGAAGCCAGAATCAGACATACGTTCTGTGGCTATCAAAGTGATCAATCCTCGTAAACCGTCGACCTGTGCGCGATGCGCACCACGATCACAACAATCTGGTCGCCGTCGATCTGGCCGATGATCCGATAGTCACCTACGCGCCAGCGCCAGAAACCGAATTTGTCACCACGGAGCGGCTTTCCAAACCGGCGCGGGTCATCCCGGCCGGCCACCCGAGTGTCCAGATAGCGGATGATTCGCTTCTGAGCCTCGAAATCCAGACGGCGGATGTCCCGCAGTGCTTCTTCTTCAAACCGATATGCCCAGGTCACGCTTTACCTCCTCCGCAGAGTAGGTGCGCGACTTGCCTGCCCGAAGAGCGCGAAGGCGCTTTGTCGCCACACGCAGGTCCTCCGCCTCCGCCAGTCGTTCGGCCAGGGCGGAGCGGACGAACTCGCTTTTCGTCTGTTTGGCGGCGCGAGCCTGCTTCGACAATTCCTTGTCGAGTACGGGCGGAAGTCGGAGCGTGAGCATGGATGTAATACATGATGTATGACGTTCGGTGTCAAATGCAGTGTAACATGAAACGCCGTTTCTGGAAAAACTCCTCGAAAGGTAAAGACACGGATTGTGCTACCATATCCCTACTTTTGACCGCTTCGGGGGCTACTACCAGGAAAGCGGCTGCTTTGGGCTCTGCACCCCGTCCGTATCCGTCCGCCAAGCTGAGGACGCATCGGTCGGCGGATCCGGTCGCGATCCAGGATCAGCGGGCGGCGTCTCCAGGGGCGCCGATCCAGGGGGTCGGGCCGCGTATTGTTGTTTTTCGATGTCACCCGTGGCGCGCATGAAGCCGAAAGGCGTGGCTCCGGGCCTGCAGACTCCATTTCAAGAGCGCCAATTGAACCCTTAGTTTCGGATTCGTGCTGCGAACCTGGAGCCGATGGTCGGGATTGAACCGACGACCCACGCTTTACGAAAGCGTTGCTCTACCACTGAGCTACATCGGCAGTCGCAGGAAGGCGGAAGAAACTCGCCCGGCGGGCAAGCGCAAGCCTTGATTTCCGGCGTGCCGCCGCTGTCCACCGATCTTTTCGACTACCCGCTTCCCCCGCAGTTGATTGCGCAGGTCCCCACCGCGCGCCGCGACGCCTCGCGTCTCCTCGTGGTGGATCGGGTTTCCCGCTCCTGCACCCATCACACGTTCGCCGATCTGCCGCGCTTTCTCCGGGCCGGCGATACGCTGATCCGCAACAACGCCGCGGTCCTACCCGCCCGCCTCCAGGCCACCCGCCCCACGGGCGGTGCGGTCGAATGCTTTCTCCTCCGCCCCGATGCCATCGATCCGCTCGCGTGGTGGTGCCTCGTCAAACCAGGCCGCCGGCTGCAGGTAGGCAGCACGTTTTCCCAGGAAGGCGCCTTTACCGCCACCGTGACGGCCCGACGCGAGGACGATGGCACCGCGCTGGTCCGCTTTGCCACGCCGGGCGACGAACCCATCACGGCCGTCGCCAATCGCCTAGGCGAGGTTCCCCTCCCGCCCTACATCACCCGCACCGGCGAGGCCGCCGAACGCACCCGCGATATTGAGCGCTACCAGACCGTCTACGCCGCCCGCGACCGCCAGGTCGCGGTCGCCGCTCCCACGGCCGGGCTTCACTTCACCCCGGAACTGCTCGCGCAACTCACGGCCCACGGCGTCGGCGCAGCAGATGTCACCCTCCACGTCGGTCTCGGCACTTTCCGGCCCATCAGCACCGACACCATCGAGGCCCACCCCATCCACCGGGAGCTATACGAGCTCCCGGCCACCACGCGCCGCATTCTCCTTGCTCCTCCGGGCCGCCGCATCGCCGTCGGCACCACCTCGGTGCGCACCACTGAGGATTTCCTCGAGCGCCACGCGGCCGATCACTCCCTCGGCTCAGGCGCGGAACCTTTCGTCGCCGAGGCGGGAATCTTCATTTATCCGCCACGTGCCTTCCGGGGCGTGGACGCGCTTATTACCAATTTCCATCAACCTCGTTCCACCCTCCTGTGCCTGGTCTCTGCTTTCCTGACGCCAGGATCTGCAGATGGAATTACCTGGCTAAAAGAGATTTACGCTGAAGCCGTCGCCCAGGAGTACCGTTTTTTCAGCTACGGCGATGCCATGCTCATTTTGTAGCCAGATTGGTTGCATAAGCGGGAATATCCGCTTGGCTATTGGGCTCTACTTCTTCGTCGAAGCTACGTACGTTCCGCCAGACACCCATGGTTAAGTCCCTTCCCCTCGCCCTCCGCGCCACGGCCGCCCTGCTGCTGGCCGGCGTCGTGATCTGGTGGGCCCTGGGCGGCGCTCATCGGGGATGGAGCATGAACCGCGTGCCGGTCAACAAGACCGACGAGATCACCGGCATCGCTTTCGTGGAGTACGAGGACCGCTTCGTTCCCGGACTTGAGATGCTCGGCGGCGGAGCAGGCGCCGCGGTGCTGCTCTTCGGGCTTTCCTTTTTGTTTCGCAAATCACACTCCACCCTCAAACCCACCAACTCATGATCAAACAGCTCGTCTCCTCCACCGCCTTCGCTTTCGCCGCGGCCGCCGCCCTCGCCGCCCCCATCTCCTTCGACTTCAAGGATCCTAAGGGCGTCAACAACGTCGCCTTCCACCTGGATGCTCCGCTCGAGTCCATCTCCGGCACCGCCAGCGGCATCACCGGTAATGTCATGTTCGATCCGGCCAGTCCCGCCGCCCTCACCGGCAAGATCGTGATCGCCTCTAACTCCCTCAAGGTGCCCAACTCGACCATGCAGGACCACCTGCACAGCCCGAACTGGATCGACGTGGCAAAGCACCCGGAGATCACCTTCGAGGTGACCAAGGTGGCCAACGCCAAGACCGCCGGAACCGACACGACCGCCGACGTCACGGGTAATCTCACGATCAAGGGCGTCACCAAGGAAGTGACCGTGCCCGCCAAGCTTTCCTACATGGCTGATGCGCTCGGTCGCCGCCAGCCCAACGCCAAGGGCGACATTCTGGTGGTGCGCGCCGAGTTCCTGGTCAAACGCGACGACTTCGGCATCCAAGCCGGTCAGCGTGGCGACACGGTCGGCGCCGATATCAAGCTGACGCTCGCTCTCGCCGGCCTCGCCCCGAAGGCCTGATCCTTTCCACGCACCTTTTTCGTTCCGAAAGGACGGCCCGCAAGGCCGTCCTTTCTTTTTGTCGGGAGGGCGCTACGCTCAGCGGACTTATGACGCCCGAGATCCTGCAAACCCTCATCGATGATGCGACCTTCGACTACACCATGGGGGAGACCGAGGCCGCCCTGACCAAGCTCGCGCAGGCCACCGAGGCGG
>CAMAXB010000280.1 GCA_945862035.1 Opitutus sp. GAS368 | reverse complement strand
GGATCCGATGTACTTTCACACCAATGGCACGCCCCAGACAAACTTCCGCGACACCGAGGCGCAGGGGGCAAACCTCTCCCTCGACTTTCGGGCCAGCACGGGCGCCACATTCTACTTCCGGCCCTTCTACAGCCACAACCGGGTGGTGTCCGAGAAGCCCCGGAATCGCTATTATATCAATTCGAATCACAGTTTCGGGAGCGCCACCGGCACGAAGAGCATTGCCGAGGCGACCTACAACACGGGCCGCAGCGCGCCGAATGTCCTGAACGACATCCGCTATCAGAACGATCAGATCGAGACGGACAACGATGTCTACGGCGCTTCGTTGGGCGGCAAGTTCGAGCGGCAGGCCGACACGATCACGCTCGATCTCTTCCGCTCCACCAACGAGTCGAACCGCGACCGCAGCGTCGCCTACGTGGTCCGCAATCCGGGCTTCAACATCGGCTACGACCAGACTGATCGCGCCCATCCGAAGTACACCATTCTGAACGGCAAGGATCCGCTCAACACCTCGACCATCAATCGCGGCGATCTGACCCTCTCACCCCGCGACGGCGCGGAGGAGGCCACGAGCGCCAAGCTGGACTGGGAGCGCAAGTTCGTCGGCGCGGGCCTCAGCGGCGCGCTCAAGATCGGCGGCAAGTACCGGACGAACACCAAGGAGCAGGACCAGGCGTCGGTCACCTATCGCACCGGCACCAGTGCCAGCGGCTTCCCCTATGCGGACCTGCTGCGCCTGAGCACGCGCACCTCGATGGGCATCCCGCTCCTGCTCGAGCCCGACATCCGGAAGGTCGAAAGTCTCCTCGCCAGCCGGCCCGAGCTCTTCGCCCGGCAGGCCACGGACGCCCTGCTCAACGGGGTGATTAACGACTACCGGGCCCAGGAGGACATCGCCGCCGGTTACTTCATGGGCACGCTGACCGTGCGCCGCACCACCCTCATCGCCGGGCTCCGGGCGGAGCACAACACGTTCAAGTCCGACACCTATCGCTACAACAGCGCGACCCCGGCCACGCCGACTCCCATTCGGGCGGAGCGCGACTACACGATGTGGCTGCCCGGCCTGCACCTGCGGCATGAGATCCGGCCCAACCTGATCCTCCGCGCCAGCTACAACCGGAGCTACGCCCGGCCCGACATCGACGATCTAGTCGCTGGGCTGAACCTCGATCCGAATACCGGCAACATCTCCGGCGGCAATCCGAACCTGAGCGAGACCACCTCGAACAACTTCGATGCCCAGCTCGAGTACTACACTCCGAAGGGCGGCCTCTATTCCGCTGGCCTGTTCTACAAGAAGATGAAGGGCTTTTACTACGGCACCACGCTCCGGTTCACCACGACGGACGCCGCCGGCTACCCCATTCCGGATGCCACCGGGCCCTACATCTTCTCCACCTCGGAGAATGCCCTCGGGGCCGTGAACTACGGACTCGAGCTGATCGCGCGCCAGAAGCTCAACTTCCTGCCCCGGCCGCTCAACGGGTTCAGCGTCTCGCTCTCTGGCACGTTCACCGAGAGCGACGGCAAGTATCCCGGCCGGCTCACCGAGAAGCTGCCGACCTACGGCTTCAGCGACACGATCTACAATGCGGCCCTCGAATACGCGGCCGGCAATTTCCGCGGCCGGCTCAGCTACACCTACCGCGCCGATTTTCTCGAGGGTCTCGATGTCGACAACACCTTCGACGACTACTTCGGCGCCTATGAGTCGCTCAATTGGGACTCCAGCTACCAGGTGAATCAGAACCTGAAGTTGTTCTTCAACGTGAACAACCTCACCGCCGAGCCGCAGATCTCCTATCAGGGTTATCAGCGCCCCGACAACCCCGAGGACTACACCACGTATTCCTGGCGCGCGACCACCGGCTTCAGCCTCCGGTTCTGATTCCCGCGATCCGCTCCGACCTCCCACCCAACCATCGCCGGATCGCGCCGCTTGCGCGCGATCCGGCACTTTCGTTTCCTCTCACCGTGAAATTTCTCTCGATCCCTTTTTTCGCCTTCGCGACGACGCTCGCCGCGCACGACAGTCCGTCGCACCCCGCTCCGACACCCTACCCCGACGCCGCCGCCTACGCCCCTCGACCGCTACCCGACCGCGTCGTCCTCACCTGGCGCGGCGATCCCGCGACGACGCAGGCCGTGACGTGGCGCACCGACCCGAGCGTCACCCACGCCCACGCCGAAATTGCCGTGGCCAACGAAAGCGGCCGTTCCCTCCAAGGCATCGCCACGCCGGCGGCCACCACGCCCTTCACCTCGGATCTCGGGCTGGCGCATTTCCACACCGCGGAGTTCACCGGGCTCGAGCCGGAAACGCTTTACGCGTATCGCGTCGGCGACGGCGTCAACTGGAGCGAGTGGTTCCACTTCCGCACCGCGGCGCGCGAGGCCCGGCCGTTTGCGTTCGTTTACTTCGGAGACGCGCAGAACGACATCCGAACGCACTGGTCGCGGGTGTTTCGCGAGGCGTTTCGTGAGTCGCCACGCGCGGCGTTCACGCTGCATGCCGGCGACTTGATCAACAACGCGAACCGCGACGCCCAATGGGGCGAGTGGTTCGGCGCCCCCGCCTGGGTGAATGCCACCATCCCCGTCGTCCCCACGCCGGGCAACCACGAGTATGCCAATGCGGTGGAGGACGACTCAAAGTCGCCGCGCCAGCTGAGCCGGCACTGGGCGCCCCAGTTCGCCCTGCCGGAAAACGGCCCGGCGGAGCTGCCCGAAACCAGTTACTATTTCGATTACCAAGGCACGCGGATTGTCTCGCTGAACTCCAATGAGCGCCAGGCTGAGCAGGTCCCGTGGCTGCGCGATGTGCTCGCCCGCAATCCGGGGCGCTGGACGGTGGTGACCTTTCATCACCCGCTGTTTTCGCCGGCGCGGGATCGCGACAACGCGAAGCTGCGCGAGCTGTGGAAGCCCGTCCTCGATGAGTTCAAGGTCGATCTCGTCCTGACCGGCCACGATCACACCTATGCCCGCAGCGGCGAAGTGCCCGCGCACCTCCGCGTCGGCACGACCAACGTGAAGAGCGGCTACAGCCAGGTCTACGATCCGGCGATCGGCAGCGTCTATGTGGTCTCGGTCAGCGGGCCGAAGATGTACGATCTGGCGAACGATTCCTGGGCGGTGCGGACGGCCGAGGACACGCAACTCTTCCAGGTCATCGCGATCGACGGCGACGAACTCCGCTATCAGGCCCGGACCGCCACCGGCCGGCTGTACGACAGCTTCACGCTGAAGAAACGATCGGGTCGGCCAAACGAATTGATTGAGACGCTGCCGCCGGAACGCCGGCGCTGAACCCGATCCGGGTCCACGCCTCTCTTTTGACAGGATGGACAGGAGACGAGCCGGGATGAACAGGAGACGTCCGAGCAGCACCGGTCTCTGACCGGTGGAGAGCGATCCGAGACGCATGAGAGCTCCGCCGTAGCTGAGAGGGTGAGCGAGTGGCGGTCGGAGTCACGGCAAGCCATCTCCACATCCTGCCCATCCTGTTCATCCTGTCTCTGGATTGGGAAGTTTTGGATCCAATCCTTGGACAGGATTAACAGGAGACGAGCCAGGATGGACCGGATGCGTCCGGGTAGCACCGGTCTCCGACCGGTGGTGATGGACTGGCTTCGCCTAGTCCTATCCTGTCCATCCTCCGATTGCTTCCTGTCCATCCTGATAAAGCTCAGCGAAGGCACCGGTCGGAAACCGGCTCGTCATTCCTCCGCTCGCGCCGCCGGGAGCGTGATGATGAAGGCGGTCCCGGCGCCGGGTTCACTCTCGACCCGCACTTCGCCGCCGTGCGCCTGCACGACGTTCTTGACGATCGCCAGCCCGAGGCCGGTCCCGCCCTGCTCCCGGGACCGCGCC
>CAMAXB010000279.1 GCA_945862035.1 Opitutus sp. GAS368 | reverse complement strand
CCACAAGCGGCTCTCCTCGAATTCCGTCGCGGTGCTGCTGGTGAACCTACTCGACTACGCGCCGCAAGTCGTCCCCGCGGTCACGGAGCTCACGATCGAGGAAATTCGTTTCGCTCCGGCCAAGTTGAGTGAGTCGCTGCGGAAAATAGTCCTCAAGACCGACGCCAAGAACATCAAAGGTGAAAGCGACGTCGACAGCGACAGCGTGGCCGAGGTCAGACCTTGGTGACGATACTCGGCGCACTCACGCTGGGGTGATCCCGGCCCCCACCGGACTGCGGCCTGATTTCAGGTAAACATCCTGCAGCAACTTTTCGTAATTCTCGAGCCAGCGGTGCCGACCTAGGCGGGCAATGGTCGGCGCCGGATCAATCGTGGGCGTTATTTCGTGCTCAGAAGAGCACGTTCCCGCGCGCATTCGGCGGTGCGCCGATGCCGAGGAGATTGCCCAGGGTCGGAACGAGATCATCCACGCCCACCTGCTCACCCCGCACACCCGTCGGAACCCCAGCGCCAAACCAGAGCAGGGGTACGTGCGTGTCATAGTTGTAGGGCGTTCCGTGCGTCGTACCACTCGGGCTGCGATCAAAGAAGTAAGGCTTGGTTACGAACACCACGTCCGGACTGCGCTCCTGATGGTAGCTCAGGCGCATCGACTCACCGATCGCGTCCATCGTGCCCGTCTGGAGAAAATCCTCGCGGGTAAACACGCGGGCCACCTCGGGCCGATCGGCGAGTACGCCCCGCACGACGTCGCTGGCCGCTGCGGCCGTGACGTTCTTCGCCTTTAGCGTCTCAGGAAAAATATGGTAACCGCTGCCGTCGCGCGTCGCCCAGCGCATCGGCGCGGTCGCCTCGCCAAACGCGGCGTTCAGCGCACCGATCACCGCGCCGTCGAAGGCCTTCAGATCGAGGCGCCCCGCCTCGATGCCCCGCTGCGTGGCGAGCACGCGCTCCGGTAGCGGCGCGATACCGTGGTCGGCCGTGAGAACAACGGTGTAGCTCCCTTTGCCTACTTCGCGGTCGAGGAACGTGAAGAAATCCCCCAGCACGAGATCGAGCCGGATGAGCGTATCCATGACCTCCCAGCTATCCGGACCGTACACATGCCCCGTATGATCGGGCTGCGAGAACCCGATCCAGAAGATATCAGGACCGGCGTCCTTGCCCAGCCCCTCAGCCACGAGCGCCTTCTTGGCGAACTCTGCCAGCAGCACGGTGTAGGCCGGCGTATAGGTGTAAGCTTCGTAAAATTCACTGCCCACGGCCGGCTTACCACCGTCAATCTTCTTGGGGAAAGTCGTGCCTAATCCATTGAAGGTCCCCTCGCCCAGCGCGTCATCCGCACCCAGCGTGGCATAGGTCTCGGGTTTAAGGAGAAGATTCCATTCGGTTCCAAAGGCCGCCTCCACCCGGCGCTCCGCGTTAAACGACTCCACCCAAGCGGGAAGCGCGTCACGGAAGAACGTCGAGGTGACAAAACGACCGCGATCAATCCAGTAGCTGCCATCCGAAAGATGACCGCCCATGAGGATTGCGGAGCGGTCCTTGTTGGCCACGGCGATCACCCGCGAAGCCACCCCATAGCGCAGCTTGAGCTGGTCACCAATCGTGGTCGTCGCCGAACTGAGCGGCGAGCGTCCAGCCTTGGCTTCAACCACCCCACCCGGCGAACGTCCACCCACAACCTCGGCCCCGACCAACGGATAGCGCGGATCCTCGACCGAGGCCACCTGCGTCCAGGTCGTGCGGTCGATCCATTCATTGCCCACAATGCCGCTTAGATAGGGGTGAACTCCCGACGCGACAACGGAGTGTCCCGACGCTGTCTTGGTCGCGCCATGACGATAGTGCGCATTCCTAAAATCCAGTCCCTCGGCGCGCATGCGCTTGAAACCATCCTGACCAAAATACGGGGAAAAGCGATCGATGTGGTCGTAGCGGAGCTGGTCAACACTGATGACCACAGTGAGTTTCGGCGGCTCTGACGCGAACCCAGCCGACGGAAGGGAAAGAGCAAGACCGAGCAGGAGCACACGGATACACATGAACGTGATCGCGACTGAGGTTAGCGGAGAAATCAATGCCAACAGCGAGAGCAGGAGGCGAATTAACCGGATCGAAACAGAGACATCAGGTCGGCCGTAGACCGCCTTGTCAGCGCGCCGGGACGGGCAGGCCACCGGTCAACGCGTCGGGCCAGCGGCCCTCGACGATCGCCACGGGCTCGAGCCCCACGGGCTCAATAACGACATGCTTGATGCGCTCGCGATGCCACGTGTAAACGATGTGCACGCGACCATCGGACGCCTGAATCACCGACGGATACGAGAACTGCTTCTCCGAAGCGTCGAGGTAGTCGAGCACCAGCGCAGCCTCCCAGGCCCGGCCATCGCGGGTGACGGCAACGTTGAGAATACCCCGGCCCTTGTGGCCCATGCCGACTTCCTCGCGCCCGGAGTGGTTGTACACGAGCAAAGTCCGTCCGTCGCGTAAAGCCACCGCATCCAGTCCGGAGTTATTGTTCGGAACGCTGAGCAGTCCGGTCGGCCCCCAAGTCTCTCCGCCATCGGCCGACCATGTTTCGGAGATCTTTCCCTCCTGCGTGCGGCACAGCATCTGGACGCGCCCATCGCCATGACGAACGAGCGCAGGCTGAATGGCGCGGATCACGGAGTAGTCGTTGAGCGGCGCGCTTTGGACCCACGTCCGGCCCTGGTCACGGCTGCGTTCGACCCGGGCGGTCCACTTGCCCCCCTCAGTGCTGATGCCGGAGAGCCACGTACCGTCCGGAAGCACGATCGGCTTGTTCTTGGCCGGGCCCTCAATTCCTGGCGGTAGCCGCATGGGCTTCGACCAATTGCGTCCGCCGTCGGCGGAAGTCATCACCAGGCCCCACCACCCACTCGGGCTAGGTCCGACCTTGTAGTAGAGATGAAGATCGCCACCTGGCGGCTGGAAAAGGACCGGGTTCCACGTCGGCTGGCGAGTTCCATCGGGCTGCACGCCGTTGGCAACCTCCACCGCCTCAAGCCAGCGCCCGCCCTCGTGACGTGACACCCAAATGCCGACATCGGGATTGCGCTCGGCCGTGCCGCCGAACCACGCCGCAACGAGATTTCCGGGCGAAGCCTCAGCGATCGTGGCGGAGTGACAGGACGGATACGGCGCCGTCTCGAAAATGAACTCGGCCTTAACGACCCCGGCCGTGCCAGGGACCGCCGCCGCGATCGCCGACGCCCCGATCGCGGCAGTCGCCAGGACACTGACGGGGACACGCAGGGCAAGCAGACTGCGGATGAACAAAATCATGCGAAAAAGGGGTTAGGGAACGGACAGCTCGGCGCCGGGGTCCGGAACATTCCCGCACCATTCACTTCCGGGCAAGCGATTCCCCCGAGTCAGGCAAAGCCGGTCTCGCTGGCCCATGGATCGAGGTGAAGCGCCTTGCCCCCAAGACGCTGGATCGAATCGCCAGCCGCCGACCCGCAAGCCAGCGCGCTGAGGGGCGGCGCGCCCCACCTTCCGCACCAGCCAGCAGCCGCGCTCCTTCCCGACTTTGGCTGCCAAGCCATTCCGCATTCGGCACTCCGAAATCCGTAATTCCATGGTCGCTTGCTTTACATGGGCACGCCCGGCGGCATTTTCCTGAGCCATGAAGATCGGATTTCTCGGAGCGGGGAGCGTAGCCCAGGCCTTGAGCCGGGCATTTATCGCCGCCGGGCACGACGTCTGCGTCAGCAGCCGCGATCCCGGCAGCGCCAAGCTGGCCGGCTGGCTTGCCGAGGTCGGCCCGCGCGCGCAGGCCGTCTCGTTTGCCGAGGCGGCCCGTTTCGGCGAGATCGTCATTCCGGCAGTGCAGCCTTGGGTCATCCTCAAACCCCTCCTCGAGGCGATCGGCCCGGAA
>CAMAXB010000278.1 GCA_945862035.1 Opitutus sp. GAS368 | reverse complement strand
TGGAGAATATCCGGGCCGCCCTCACCCGGATTGATCCGGCCAATGCCGCGGGCTATGCCGCCAACGCCGAGGCTTACAGCGCGAAAATCCAGGCACTCGACGCCCCGGTCCGGGCCCAACTCGCCCGCATCCCTGAAAGCCAGCGCTGGCTGGTCACCAGCGAGGGAGCCTTCTCCTACCTCTGCCGCGACTATGATCTCCGTCCGCTCTACCTCTGGCCCATCAATGCCGATGCCCAAGGCACTCCGCGCCAGGTTCAGGCGGTGATTGATGCCGTGCGCACGAACAGGATCCCCGTGGTCTTCAGCGAGAGCACCGTCAGCGACAAGCCAGCCCGGCAGGTCGCCCACGAAAGCGGCGCCCGTTACGGCGGCGTGCTCTACGTCGACTCCCTGACCGAGGCCGGCGGTCCCGCGCCCACTTACCTTGCGCTGTTGGAACGAAACGCCCAGACCATCGTCACCGCCTTCCTCGGGAACGCACGACCGTAGTCCATCCGGTTGATCCGGGTTCGCCCGCGATCTCCAGCCTCTCCCGACCGCCCACCCTCCCTCATTCATGCCGAACCCTGCTCCGCTCACCCTTGAGGCCATCGATGTCGCGGTCACGTATCCGAACGGCAATACCGCCCTCCACCACGCGAGCTTCCGTCTCGCCGGCGGAACCATCTGTGCGCTGGTGGGCGTCAACGGCTCCGGCAAGTCGACCCTTTTCAAGGCCCTGATGGGGTTCGTCACCCCGACCCAAGGGCGGGTCGAGATCGACGGCCGGCCCGTCCGCGCGGCGCAACGAGCCAGCTGGGTGGCCTACGTCCCCCAGGCGGAGGAAGTGGACTGGAGCTTTCCGGTGAGCGTGAGCGACGTCGTGATGATGGGCCGCTACGGCTACATGAATTTCTTGCGCATCCCGCGCGCGGCTGATCGCGCCGCAGTCGAGGAAAGCCTGCGCCGGGTCGGCATGTGGGAGTACCGCGACCGCCAGATTGGCGAACTCTCCGGCGGCCAGAAGAAGCGCGTCTTCGTTGCCCGCGCCCTCGCGCAGCGCGGTCGGGTCATCCTGCTCGACGAGCCCTTCACCGGAGTCGATGTAAACACCGAGGAGGCGATCGTCGGTCTGCTGGGCGAGCTCCGGGCCGAGGGCCGGCTCATTCTGGTCTCAACCCACAATCTGGGCTCGGTGCCGGAGTTCTGCGACCAGGTTGTGCTGATCAACCGGACCGTGCTCGCCTTCGGTCCAACCGCCCAGGTCTTCACCGCGGAGAATCTGACTCATGCCTTCGGCGGTGCCCTTCGTCACTTCGACCTGTCCCAGTCAACCGTCAATGATCACGACGGCCGCCAGGTCACGGTGCTGACCGACGACGAACGTCCGCTGGTGCTCGGCCGGCATGGTCATCTCGAATACCTGGATCGCACCGGCCGCGAAAAGCTGATTTCGGACCGGGAAACGGAGTCCGACGCCACGAAAACGCCGGAGAAGTCCTGACCATGGAGATGTGGCTCATCCCGTTTCGCTACGACTACATGGTCACCGCCATGTGGACGAGTGCGCTCATCGGCGGGGTGTGCGGTCTGCTTTCGGGCTTCATCACGCTGAAGGGCTGGTCTCTGATGGGGGATGCCCTCTCGCACGCGGTGGTGCCCGGTGTCGCCCTTGCCTACCTGGCCGGTCTTCCGTTCGCCGTCGGCGCCTTTACGAGCGGACTGCTCGCCGCCGGTGCCATGGCCTTCGTCAAGATGAAGACGCCGGTGCGGGAGGATGCGGTCATCGGTATTGTCTTCACGGCCTTCTTTGCCCTTGGCCTGCTGCTGATCTCCCTCTTTCCCAGCCGGATCGATCTCAAGAGTATCATCTTCGGCAACATCCTCGGCATCGCGCCGGCGGATGTCATTCAGGTCGTGATTGTCTCGGCGCTTTGTCTGGTGACGCTGGCCTTCAAGTGGCGGGACCTGATGTTGTTTTGTTTCGACGCCAACCAGGCCCGGGCGCTGGGGCTCAATGTGGGCTACCTGCACCTCCTGCTGCTGCTGCTGCTCTCGGCGACCGCCGTCGCCGCCCTGCAGGCGGTCGGAGCCATGCTGGTCGTCGCCGTTCTGGTCACACCCGGCGCAACGGCCTATCTGTTGACCGACCGCTTCGGGCCCCTGCTTCTGATCGGATCGGCCCTCGGCACGGTGACCTCTTTTGCCGGAGCCTACGCCAGCTACTATCTCGACGGCGCGACGGGGGGCTGCATCGTCACCCTGCAGACTCTGGTGTTCCTTATTGTGCTAACCGTGGCCCCCAAGCACGGGCTGCTGGCGGGCCGCCGGTCCAGGCGGCAGCGAATCGCCGAATCCGCCGTATGACCGCGGCTCTGCTCGAACCCTTCCAGTATGGCTTCATGCTTCAGGCCATGGGCATGGGAGCGCTGGTGGCCGCCGTCGGCGCCGTGCTTTCCTGTTTCCTGGTCCTGCGCGGTTGGTCGCTGATGGGCGACGCGATTTCACACGCGGTCCTGCCCGGAGTCGTCCTCGCCTACATCGCCGGGATTCCGCTCGCGCTCGGCGCGTTTGCGAGCGGGCTCTTCTGCGCGCTCGCGACCGGCTGGATCAAGGCCAACAGCCGCATCAAGGAGGACACAGTCATGGGCGTGGTCTTCACCGGTCTCTTCGCCTTTGGCCTCGTCCTTTTTTCCCGGACCCCCTCGGACCTTCATTTGGATCACATTCTCTTTGGCAACATCCTCGGCATCTCGTCCGCGCAACTCAGGGAGACGGGTCTGCTGTCCTCCGTTGTGCTCGGGGTCATTCTGGCTCTGCGCCGCGATCTCCTCCTGATCTGTTTCGACCCCAGCCATGCCCAAGCCTTGGGCAAATCAGTCCGCGGCTTGACCTACCTGCTCCTGGTGCTCCTTTCGCTGGCGATCGTGGCCTCGATGAAGACCGTTGGTCTGATCCTCGTGATCGCCATGCTCGTCACCCCAGGAGCCACCGCGCTCTTGCTGACGAAGCGATTTGATCGGATGCTGATCGTGGCGGTGACCGTCGCCGTCGCGTCGTCCGTGATCGGGGTTTACGTCAGCTTCTTCCTCGATGGTTCGCCCGCCGCCTGCATTGTGCTCTTGCAACCCATCGCCTTCGTGGGGGCGCTGCTTTTCGCCCCGGGGCGCGGCCTGCTGAACCGGCCGCCGATCCCGCGGGAACCGGCCGCCGCCTAGCCGGAGAATTCCGACCACTTCCCCCTTGCCGCCCGGCGACTGCGCGGCCCACACTGCCGCCCGATGTCGCAGACCTTCGCGCGGATCGTCTTTGCCTTCACGGCGCTGTTCTTCGCAGCGTTCTTTTTCTGGCCCATCCTGCAGATTCTGAAGGGTGGCTTTATCGATGCCGACGGCCACCTGACGTTCGACTACCTCATCGCCCTGCTGGCCGATCCCGTCTACCTCGGCGCACTGCGAAACTCGTTCCTTCTCGCCTGCACCACCACGAGCATCGCGCTGCTGATCGCGATGCCGCTCGCCTTCATCGCGGATCGCTTTCTCTTTCCCGGCAAGGCGCTGCTCGGAGCCCTGATTCTGATCCCCATGATCCTGCCGCCGTTCGTCGGAGCGATCGGGATCAAGCAGATCTTCGGGCAGTACGGGGCGCTCAACGCGCTGATCATTGAACTCGGCCTCCGCCCGATTGGCTGGACCTACGACTGGTTCGCGACGAGCCAGTCCTTCGGGGTGGCCGTGGTGAGTGCGCTTTCCCTCTACCCGATCATCTACCTCAACGCCGTCGCCGCGATGGCGAACGTGGATCCGGCGATGGAGGAGGCCGCCCAGAACCTTGGCTGCACCGGGTTCCGCCGCTTCTTCAAGATCACCCTGCCCCTGATCAAGCCCGGCTTGTTTGCCGGCGGCACCATTGTCTTCATCTGGTCGTTCACCGAGCTCGGCGTTCCGCTGAT
>CAMAXB010000277.1 GCA_945862035.1 Opitutus sp. GAS368 | reverse complement strand
CTCACGATCAACATCCTCACCAACCACGCGGTGAACAAGCGGCTGATCACGGTCTTCGGCGGCGCACAGAAGCGTCCGAACATCCACGTCGACGATGTCACCGAGCTCTACATCAACATGCTCGAGTACCCGGCAGCCAAAGTTGCAGGAGAGACGTTCAATGTCGGCTACGAGAACTTCACCGTATCGCAGCTCGCCGACTTTGTGAAAAAGACGGTCGAAGAGGAGTTCCCCGAGAAGGCTCCGATCCAGGTCACGACCACCCCCTCCAACGACAACCGGTCCTACCACGTTTCCTCCAAGAAAATCTGGGAGAAGCTCGGCTGGAAGCCCAAGCGGAACATCGAGGACGCCGTACGCGACCTCTGCGCCGCGTTCAAGGATGGGCGCTTCGGCAAGGACACGATGTCGAACGAGACGTTCGTCAACGTGAAGGTCGTCAAGGGCCTTGGCCTGAAGTAAGTGATGAGCACGAAACGCCTCGCGATCGTCACGGGTGGTGCCGGCTTTATCGGCGGCCACATGGTGGACCTGCTGGTGGCCGAGGGATTCCGGGTCCGGGTCATAGACAACCTCGTCGGTGGCCGGCTCCAGAACCTCGAACACCACAAGGGCAATCCGGACGTCGCCGTCGATACGCGCGACCTCCGCGCCATCCCGGCCAACGACCCGGTCTGGTCCGGGGCGGAGTACGTGTTTCATTTCGCCGGCATCGGGGACATCGTGCCTTCGATCGACCGTCCGATGGACTATATGTCCGCCAATGTCATGGGTACCGTGCATGCCCTTGAGGGCGCCCGGCACGCGAAGGTTAAGAAATTCGTGTATGCCGCCTCCTCGTCCTGCTACGGCATGACGCAGGAGTTGCCGACGACCGAGAGCGCCCCGATCCGCCCGGAGTACCCCTACGCGCTGAGCAAGTACCAAGGCGAACAGGCCGTGCTGCACTGGGGCGAAGTTTACCAGTTGCCCGTGAACGTCATCCGCATCTTCAACGCCTACGGCACCCGGTCCAAGACATCGGGGGCCTATGGCGCGGTCTTCGGCGTGTTCCTCGCGCAGAAGCTGGCCAACAAGCCCTTCACGGTCGTGGGCGACGGCACCCAGCGCCGCGACTTCCTCTTCGTGACTGATGTGGCCCGGGCGTTCTACCTCGCGGCCACGACCGATCGCGTGAAACAGGTCTACAATCTCGGCGCGGGTAATCCCCAAACGGTCAATCGCCTGGTCGAGTTGCTCGGTGGGCCAGTGATCCACCTCCCCAAGCGCCCCGGCGAACCCGAGTGCACCTGGGCGGACATCTCGAAGATCACGCGTGAACTCGGCTGGAAACAGCTGGTTCCGTTTGAAGCGGGCGTCGCCCAGATGATTGCCCAAATTGACTACTGGCGGAACGCTCCGGTCTGGGACCAGGAGTCCATTGCCCAAGCGACCAAGAACTGGTTCGATTTCCTCAAAGCAAAAGAGAAGCCATGACCGGACTGACCGATGCCGAGCGCGCGACCTTTCAGCGCAAGATCAAGACCCCGCAGCAGCTGCGGGAAATGCTCGGCGGCTGCCCGCGCGAGAAGAAGGTCATCATGTGCCACGGCACGTTTGACCTCGTTCATCCCGGGCATATCCGGCACCTGATCTACGCCAAGAGCAAGGCGTCTGTCCTTGTGACCAGCCTGACTGGCGACCAGCACATCTCGAAGGCCAATTTTCGTCCGTTCGTGCCGCAGATGCTGCGCGCCATGAACCTGGCGGCCCTTGAGATCGTTGACTACGTCGTGATCGACGAGAATGCGACGCCGATCGAAAACCTCAAAATTATCCAGCCCGATTACTTCGCCAAGGGCTACGAGTATAACAAAGGGGGCATGCACCCCAAGACCAAGGAGGAGTTCGATGCCTTGGCCTCCTTCGGCGGCGAGATCCTCTTCACGCCCGGCGACATTGTTTACTCGTCCTCCCGCATCATCGACAGCGAACCGCCCGACCTCGCGGCGGACAAACTGCACGTGCTGATGGCGGCCGAAAACGTCTCCTTCAACGACCTGCACAAGGCGATCGACTCCTTCAAGGGCGCCAAGATCCACGTAGTCGGCGACACCATCGTCGATTCGTACACCTACTGCACCCTGATCGGCGGCAACACCAAGACGCCCACCTTCTCCCTCAAGTACGAGGAGCAGGTCGACTTCGTCGGTGGCGCCGGCGTCGTGGCCAAGCACATGAAGATGGCAGGCGCGGACGTGCATTTTACGACCGTGCTCGGTGAGGATGCCCTCAAGGATTTCGTGCTCAAGGATCTCAAGGAGTACGGAGTTCACTGCGAGGCGATCATCGACCCCACCCGCCCGACCACGCAGAAGAATCTCTTCACGGCCGGCGGCTATCGCATGCTGAAGGTCGACAAGCTCGACAACCGGCCGATCTCGGACCGCGTGCTCGATCACTTCACGTCATCGATCCGCGGCTCCAAGTCCGACGCGATCATCTTCAGCGATTTTCGTCACGGGATCTTCAACCCGCAGACGATCCCGCCCCTGACGTCGGCGATCCCCGCCGGACCGCTCCGGATCGCGGACAGCCAAGTGGCCAGCCGCTGGGGTAATATTCTGGAATTTCAGGGCTTCGATCTCATCACCCCGAACGAGCGTGAGGCACGCTTCGCGCTGGGCGATCAGGACTCGACTGTCCGTCCGCTCGCGCTCGAGCTCTACAAGCGCGCGAACTGCAAGTACCTCATCCTTAAGATGGGGCAGCGCGGCCTGATCACCTACCGCGCGCCGAACCCCGAGGTCCGTTCGTTCTTCACGGTGGATCCCTTCACCGACAAGGTCGTTGACGCCGTTGGCGCAGGCGACGCCCTCCTCTCCTACGCAACGCTGGCGCTGCGCGTCACCGGCAACCCGGTGATCGCCTCGATCCTTGGCACCCTAGCGGCCTGCCTCGCATGCGAGCGCGACGGCAATCACCCGATCGACCCGGCCGACGTGCACAAGCGGCTTAATCACGTCGAGAAATTGATTCGCTACGAATGAGAGTGCTCGTCGTCGGCATGGGCGTGCAGGGCCGCAAACGGCACAGATTTGCCGGCCCCGACGCCGTGGGCATTGTCGACCCGGTCTTCTCGGATGCCTCCTACCGCCGCATCGAGGACGCCCCGCTTGACTCCTATGATGCCGCCCTGGTCTGCACGCCAGACCAGGCCAAGCTTCCGATCCTCGAATTCCTGCTGACCCATCGTAAGCACCTGTTGGTCGAGAAGCCCGTCATCGCGGAGACACAGGAGCCGCTGCTCCGCCTCAAGGCACTCGCTGAGGCCAACCAGACGGTCTGCTACGCCGCGTACAACCACCGCTTCGAGCCGCACATCCTACGTCTCAAGGCGCTGATTGACTCAGGAGAACTCGGGGAGATCTACCTCGCAAAGTTCCTTTACGGCAACGGCACCGCGCGGGATGTGCGCAATTCAGTCTGGCGCGACCGGGATCTCGGCGTCTTCCCCGACCTTGGATCCCACCTGCTCGACTGGACCCTCCAGCTTTTCGGCAAGCCGGAAGCCGCACCCGAGGTGTGGCGCGCGGAGCGCTTCGAGAACCAGGCCTACGATCACTTTCACTTCGGCTTCCGCGGCAAGCCGCGCCTTGATTTCGAGCTCACGCTGATGTCGTGGCGCAACACCTTCCGCTGCGATATTTTCGCCGAGAAGGGCACTGCGCACATCGACTGCCTCTGCAAGTGGGGCCCCAGCACCTTCACCCACCGCCGGCGGGTGCTGCCAAGCGGGCGGCCCGATGAGACGTCGCACACGCTGGTCTGCGCCGACCCGACGTGGGAGGCTGAGTACGCGCACTTCAAGCGGCTTTGCGCCGCCCCGGCCCACAACCTCGACCACGACCTCTGGATCAACGCGACGTTCAACCAGGTGCGGCGCGATTTGCACGCCGGCTGAA
>CAMAXB010000276.1 GCA_945862035.1 Opitutus sp. GAS368 | reverse complement strand
CCAGGACCTCACGTGGAAGTGTGCGGATTTCCCCAAGCCGGGCGAGACCGTCGTCGGCACCTTTGTCACAGGGCCGGGTGGCAAGGGCTCCAATCAGGCGGTCGCGGCCGGGCGGACCGGCGTGCCCACGTTGTTCATCGGGGCGGTGGGGCGCGACGCCTTCGCGGAGGACGCACGGCGGTTTTATCGGGCCAACCGGATTGGCGCGCGCTTCATCGAGAAGCCCGGCCACGCCACCGGCACGGCCGGTATTCTGGTCAGCGCCGCGGGCCAGAACGAAATCATCGTCGCCCTCGGCGCCAACGCGGTGATCGCGCGGCGGGACATCGACTCCCGCGTGCTCTCCGGGGCCCGCGTGGTCGTCTCGCAGCTCGAATCCAATCTCACGACGGCAGCCCATGTGCTGCGCACCGCCCGCCTCGCGGGCGGCTGCACGGTGCTCAATCCGGCGCCCATGCGTCCAGACTTCGACCTCCGCCTGTTGAAGCACGTGGATGTGCTGATTCCGAACGAGACCGAGTTCACGGCTCTGGTGAACCGTATCCCGACCACGGGGCGGACCGATTTCTCCGAAGCGGAGCTGGCGGGACTTTCCGCGGAAGCGTTGCACCGGCTTTGCCGCCAATTGGGCGTGCCCGTGGTGATCGTCACGCTGGGGGCGCGCGGCTGCCTCGTGTCACAGCCCGAGCGTCATGCCTTCCTCCCGGCTTACGCGGTCAAGGCGGTCGATACCACGGGCGCGGGCGATGCCTTTGTCGGCGGATTTGCGGCGGGGCTCGTGAAATTCGCTGGCGACGTCGAAGCCGCCGCGCGCTTCGGCAATGCGGTCGCGGCCCTGTCGGTCACGCGTTTCGGGACGGCCCCCTCGATGCCCACCGCCCGGGAGATTGCGCGCTTTTTGAAGAAAGCGAAACGGCGCTGACACGCTCAGGCGCCGACCGGGTGCCAGGTTGTCTTGAATTCGACGAAGTCGCGGATCGCGTAGAGGCCCTGCTGGGCGTGCTCGAACCAATCGACGGGCGCTTCCGCCGGGAGCAGGCGCACCCGCTTCACGCTGTCGGCCGCGCCGGTCTCGATCGTCTTGCGGTCGGCCGCCGAGGCCACGCCTGCCACCGCGCGCAAGTGGGCGTGGGTGGCGAAAGTCGGCACGAGTTCCTTGCGGAAGCCGGTGAGCAGATTGACCACCCCGCCAGGGAGATCGCTGGTGGCGAGCATTTCGCCGAGCACCACCGCCGGAAGCGGCTGGGCCTCCGACGCGTGGGCAACCACGGTGTTGCCGCAGGTGATCACTGGAGCAAAAAGTGAAACCAAGGCCAGCAGCGGAGCCTCATCCGGGGCCAGCAGGCCGACGACGCCCATGGGCTCGGTCACCGTGAAGTTGAAATACGGGGCGGCCACCGGATTCACGGTGCCCAGCACCTGCTCATACTTGTCGGTCCAGCCGGCATAGTGGACGAGCCGGTCGACGGAGGCCGCGACCTCGCGGGCCGCGGCGGCCTTGGGGGTGCCGCCGGCCATCAGGGCGGAGGTCAGCTCGCCCGTGCGGGCCTCGATCATCTCAGCGAGCCGGTAGAGGATCTGCCCACGGTTGTAGGCGGTTCGCTTCGCCCAGCCCGGGCCGGCCTTGGCCGCGGCCTCGACGGCGTTGCGCAGATCCTTGCGGGTGCACTGCGGGATGTGGCCGATGAACTCGCCTGAAGCCGCCTTGAGCGGGAACGTTCGTCCACTCTCCGAGCGAATGAACGCGCCCCCAACATATACCTTGGGCGTCTTGGTGATGGGTAAACGGGTCATGAGATTTTTAACCACGGATGGACACGGATAAACACGGATTCAGAGAACAACACGTTCCCATTCTAATTTGGGTTTCTTGAAGTTGATGATCAGCCCAACGTGAAGTCGGCAAATTCTGAGGTAGTTGAGCATCTGCCCTCGCTCCAGATCCGTGATCCGTTCAATCACCTTGGCATCGACGACCACGGAACTCCCCACGATGAGATCGGGGACGAATTCTCCTATCGTAACGCCTTTGTAGGATACCGGGAACCGCCGTTGCTGCTCAAAGGCCAACCCACGCAAACCTAGTTCGACGATCATCGCGTTTTCGTAAGGCTTTTCGTGCAAACCGTGCCCCACACTGTTGAGCACCTCGAACGCCGCACCGACGATTGCGTGCGTCAACTCCCCCTCTGGGAGATGGAATCCGTGTTTATCCGTGTCCATCCGTGGTTAAATGCCTCAGCTCAGTTTCACGTAGTCGGCCAGGCCTTGTTTGCCGCCCTCGCGGCCGAAGCCGCTTTCCTTGTAGCCGCCGAAGGGCGAGGCGGGGTCGAACTTGTTGTAGGTATTGGCCCAGACTACGCCGGCCTTGAGCTCCGTGCTCATCTTGAGGATCCGCGAGCCCTTGTCGGTCCAGACGCCCGCGCTCAGGCCGTAGGCGGTGTTGTTCGCCTTCTCGACCGCCTCGTCGACGGTGCGGAAGGTGAGGATGGAGAGCACCGGTCCGAAGATTTCCTCCCGCGCGATGCGGTGGCTCTGCTGGACGCCGCTGAACAGGGTCGGACGGAAGTACCAGCCCTTGGGGGGCAGGCTGCACGCAGGCTGGAACAGGTCCGCACCTTCCTTCACGCCGGCCGCCACGAGCGTCCGGATCTTGTCGAGCTGGGCCTTGGAATTGATCGCCCCGATGTCGGTGTTCTTGTCGAGCGGATCGCCCACCCGCAGCTGGCGCACACGGAGCTTGAGCCTGGTTAGGACGGCGTCGGCAATCCCCTCCTGCACGAGCAGACGGGAACCGGCGCAGCAGACATGGCCCTGGTTGAAGAAGATGCCGTTGACGATGCCTTCGACCGCTTGGTCGAGCGGCGCGTCGTCGAAGACGATGTTCGCCGCCTTGCCGCCGAGCTCGAGCGTCAGCTTCTTCCCGCTGCCCGCGAGCGAGCGCATGATGCTCTTGCCCACCGCGGTGGAGCCCGTGAAGGCGACCTTGGCTGCGAGCGGGTGGGCCACAACGGCGGCGCCGGTCCCGCCGGCACCGGCGACGATGTTCACCACGCCCGGCGGCAGGCCGGCCTCCTGCAGAATCTCGGCAAACTTGAGCGCGGTGATGGAGGTGGTCTCGGCCGGCTTGAGGACAACCGTGTTGCCCGCCGCAAGGGCCGGGGCGATTTTCCACGCCAGCATGAGCAGCGGAAAATTCCACGGGATCACCTGACCGACCACGCCATGCGGGGCCACCTTCGCACCCGGGAAGGCATAGGCCAGCTTGTCGGCCCAGCCGGCATGATAGAAAAAGTGGGCGGCGGCCATCGGGACATCGAAGTCGCGGGCCTCCTTGATCGGCTTCCCGCCATCGAGCGTTTCCGCGACGGCAAACTCACGCGCCCGATCCTGCAGCAGACGCGCGAGGCGGTAGAGGTACTTGCCCCGCTCGGCGCCGGGCAGCTTCGACCAGGCCGGGAAAGCCCGGGCCGCGGCCTGGTAGGCGTCGTCGACATCCGCCGCACCCGCCAGGGCGATCTCCGCGAGGGGCTGTTCGTTGCCGGGGTTGATTGACGTAAAGTACGCCGCCTTCTTCGGTGCAACGAAACGCCCGTTGATGAAGAGGTCGTAACGCGACTTGAGTTTCGGGTCCGCCGTCTCGGGCGCCGGATCGAAAGCCCACAGATCACCGAAGATCAGTTCAGGGCGTGAACGACGTTGGTTGGGAGATTTTTTGGTGGAGACAGACATGACAAGTTAACCACGGATGGACACGGATGAACACGGATTCCGAACCTGCTTATCCGTGTCCATCCGGGTTAATCCGTGGTTCAAGGGTTAGTAGCTTTCGGCGGCTTCGCTGAAGTGGTACGGAGCCTGGTACGCGCCGGTGCGCTCCTTCTCCAGCTGCCGGAGGAGGTCGTTCAGGAGAGAGGACGCTCCAAAGCGGTAGCGGGCATTGGTCAG
>CAMAXB010000275.1 GCA_945862035.1 Opitutus sp. GAS368 | reverse complement strand
CTCGCCAGCGCGAGCAACTTTCCCTCGCGCACCCAGAAGCCGCGGGCAATCCAGCCGAAGCCGGGATCGGGGGCTCCCGTGAGCGATCCGTGAACCTGCCAATCCAGCCCATCCGCACTGGTCGCAAAATAAACATGCTGATCGGCGCGGTCGTGCCCAGGAACCTTCCCGTACCCGCGATTCACCCCGGGACCATCACTCCACATCGCCCAGAACCGGCCCGCGTGATGCACGAGATAATTGTGCTGATTCACCCGATCGCCGCCCGCCGCCATGACGTCGTTGACCACCGCGTGGACCGCCCGGACCCGCGGAAGCCGGTCAAAGTCGATCTGATGCGCGTTCTCCGGCACCCAGTCTCCGGCCAGCATGAGCGGGGAGCGGGGATTCGTGACGGGGTGCGGCCGCTCGGCCGACGAGCACAGTCCGGTCGCCGGGAGGGACAAGGCCGCGAGCACGACGAGCATTCGGGCAAGGGAGTGTTTCATCAGCGTGGGGTAGGATTGATGACCGCGGATCGGGGCCGCGTTCAGGGCGTCGTGGGCGCCTCGTTCCGGAGGAGGCGTTCGATCTCATCCAGCGGAATCCGGATGACCTCGATCGTTGTCATGTTTCGCGAATACACGACCAGGAGATGACCATCGCGCTCGATCGCGTGTGGGTATTGGAAGCCAGCCGCCTTCCGCACGCCTTCCCGCGGACGAAGATCCATCGGTGAGGTGGGCACGGGGAGCCGCGCCAATTGGGTGAAGGTCACGCCGTCGGCGGAAACCGCTAGGCAGAGCGGGTTGCGCTGCAGCAAAGCGGGATTCGCATTGGAGATCAGGGCGTACCAGCCGCGGGAAGACTTGAGGCCAAAGAGCTTGGAGGTGGCATCGGGAAAATTCGTCCGCTCCGGCACGGTCCAGGTCCGGCCATGATCGTCCGACCAGGCGCGGAAGATCCTCTTCGAGTGACTGTTGTCCCGGTAGAATCCCATCACCCGGCCCGTTGGCAGCGTCCAAAGCAAGGGTTCTTCGGGACGGAATCCGTCGGCCGCCTGATAGCGCACCAGCGGCACGTTGGTCCAGTCAGCCGGGGATTTGATGCCTCCAAACAGGAAGGAGACATTGCGTTGGTGGTCGCGCCGGACCATCGCCCATTCCCCATTGGCCATCTGTACCGGCGGGAAATTGTTGATGGTGTCCTCTGCCACCACCCCCGCATCCTGCCAGGTGCGATCGGCCGGGTTCCAACGAAAGGCATGCAGGTTCAGGCTGGGGCCAAAGAATCCACCGGCCTCATCGAGCGAGGCGAGCGCAAGCAGCTCCCCCTCGCGCTGCCAGAAGCCTCGGGCGATGTACCGGAAACCCTCCGCGGTGCGCTGCCCAAACAGGGGCGAGGTCGGGCCATAGCCCTTGGGTTCGGGCGAGAGGAAGGCTCCCTCGCTCCACAGCAGTCCATCCTTGCTGGTGGCATAGGCCACCCGTTGACCCACCCGGTCCTCTACGGCCGTGCCCTGACTCCACATCGCCCAGTACTGGCCATCGTGAAACGCGAGATAGCTGTGATTTCTGAATCCCCACGGCGCATTCCCGTGGCTCACAAAAGTGTGCTCACCTGCGATGATCGGGAGGTTGAAGAAGTCGATCGGCTCGGATGTCCCACCCGCTTTCGACAGGTCGAGCATGGGGGGCAGGGCGGTCGACGCGAACGACGATGCCGCGAGGATACAGGCGGTCAAAAGCGCGAGCGCACGCGTGGGGCGCGGGCGGAGCGGAGGTGCAGGGAGTGTGGTTGGCATGATCGTTTAGTTTGAATTCGGCTGTCGCGAAAGCTCGGTCTCAATCCGCGCAATAAAAAGCGCGATCGCCTGGCCCACCGCTGCGGCATGAGGCCCGCGGGTCACGTAATGGTCTGAACCCTCGATCCAGACGAGTTCGCACCGGTCCTCCGGGGGCAGACGCAGGGTCGCGCGATCCGGGCGCATGGCCAGGCCGCGGTCACCCCAGACGCTCAGGAGCGGGAGGCGGTTCGTCCTCAGGATGGCTTCCCCCGTCGTCCAACGCCGCCACATGGAGACCAGCTGCCGGTATTCCTCCTCCGTCCAGCGCAGGCGGGCATAGCGTTCCTCGCGATACAATTGATCGGCTTGCCTCTGCTCGGCCGTGCGCGCCGGCGCGCCACCAAAGGCCGCTGCCTGCACCTCGTGATGGGTCCAACCCTCCAGGGAGATCACTCCCCGCAGCCCGGCCGGACTTCGCCCGGCGATCTCGATCGCCTGCATGCCGCCCAGAGAGTGTCCACCCACATACCACGCCTTCAGGTCCAGATGGGCGACCACCTCCAGCACGTCGGTCGCATACTCCTCGATACTCGCCTGGGCCGCATCCGGCGGCGGCCAGCTTCTGCCCTGGCCGCGCGACTCGACGATCACAAGTCCCTGCCCGGCCGGCAGCGCTTCGACGAGGGGGCCGAGAAACTGGAAGCGATCGCCGTGGGTTTCGGGAATCAGCACCAGCGTCGACTGCCCGGGCTCCGCCGGCCGATGCAGATACGACATCAGCGCGCCATCGCGCAGCACCCTCGCGTCTGTCTGGAAACGTTCGGCCCCGACTGAAGGGTTGGCGGAGGCCACGGAAAACATGAGCAGGGATCCAAGCAATCGGCCGATCGGCACCACCCGAGGGTGGCGCCCGTTCCGTGCAGCCCGCCCCGTCTCCCGGAGCAGGCTGCACCCGACGTTGATCGGCCTGGCCATCGATCAGGCGCAATCAGAAGCGGCCCGACACACCCATGTTGATGCGGGTTCCGTAGCTGTCGCTGAAGGTGATCCGACGGGGATCGGTGCCCGTGTAGTTCTCCGGCCACTCATCCTCCAGATTGATGATGTCGAGATAGACGGACAACCGCGGATTGATGCGGTACTGGAGGTTGATGTCGATCGTCTCCGTCGCACGGAAGCGGTTCTGGGAGTTCACGTTCGCGTTGTAACTACGCAGGTGATCACCCGTGTAGCGCCATGCAAGGCGGGTCTCGAGATTCTTCCAGAGAAACGAAATGCCCGCGTTCCCCGACTCCGGCACGAACCCGGCGAGCTCCTTCGCACCCTCCCGGTAGCTTCCTTCCGTCTTCAGGTAGGTATAATTGGCGAACGCGCTCAGCCCATTGAACGGCGCGGGCAGCATGGTGAGCCGCTGATTGTAGTTGAGCTCGTAACCCTCGATCGTCGCATCCCCTTGGTTCGTCGTCGTATTGAGCACGAATCCCTCGTACAGCCCGCCGAATCCGTTGCCCGGACCGCCGTCGATCTCGTCCGATGTGCGGGAGAGAAAGTCCACGATGTCCTTCCGGAAGAGGCTGATCGAAAGCAGACCCGCCGGCTCGAAATAGTACTCGAGCGATAGATCGTAGTTTTCCGCCTCCTGCGGCTTCAAGGCCGAGTTGGCCTGGGACACGGTGCCCAACCCCGTGGTTGCATTATAGGAAACCGTCGTCGTCGGATAGAGGTCCGTCATGTTGGGTCGGGCCGCACCGGTCGAGTAGCTGAGGCGCGCGATCAACTGGCGCGACAGATCATAACGCAAATGCACGCTGGGAAAGGTGGCTTCATAGCCACCGCTGCGGGAGGTGCGCAGCGCCGTGGGATTTCTTGGATCCGCGTAGCGCCCGGTCGCATCGACCTCCGTCCGCTCAAACCGGACGCCGCCCAGGACCTGGAGCTTGCCCAGCTGCACCTGCCCCTGCGCGTAGGCGGCATAGACGTCCTCGGTGATCTCGCTGTAGTTCGGCGCATCCGAGACCGAAGTTCCGACCGGGCTGAACAGCGCTGGGCTCGCGTTGAAAGTCGCCCAAGCCTTTTCGAAGTTCACCTTCGGCAAGTCCTGCCAGTTGCCCGCGTTGTTAAACACCGTGTAGGCGCGCGAGGGCTCGATGAACTGGGCCAGATTGTCGTCCGCCGTTCCCTGTATGCCGTCCGGCCCGAC
>CAMAXB010000274.1 GCA_945862035.1 Opitutus sp. GAS368 | reverse complement strand
ACGACGGGCGGGGTCATCTCGCTCAACTGGCGTCTCATCCAGACGCCGGAGTCCGTGCGCGACTACATCATTTACCACGAGCTGATGCACCTCCGGGAGATGAATCACTCCGCCCGCTTCTGGGCGCGCGTGGAGGAGGTCTGCCCCGCCTGGCGCGAGGCGGAGCACTGGCTCAAGCGCAACGGCTCGCTGCTGGGACTTTAGGGAATGCGGAGTTTGGAATTCGGATTGCGGATTGCCCAGCGCAGGGCAGAGCCAAGCGTCGGTGGAGGGGTGGTTTGATGTAGCTGGCCTCGCTGAGGCCGGTCAGGATGGCCGGAGGCTGGAGACCGGAGGCCGGAAGCCGACCGAGGTGGAACGCGTTGCCCTCAACGCGTTGGCTCGGATGGCTTGATGTAGCCTCGCTGAGGCCGGTCCGGATGGCGGAGTGGCTTGCCCTCAAGACGCTGGATCGAAATCGCGCGCGGAGTAAGCGCGAGCTGCAACAAGCACCGGCCTCCGCGAGGCCAGCCACAAGATCCCGCGCGGAGGAACAACGCCTCCGCACGCTTGATTCAATCCGCACTCCGCACTCCGAAATCCGCAATTTCAAAACCCGACCGCGGCCGCGTCCGGGCTGCGCGGATCGCTCGCGCCAAGCAGGCGACCCGTTTCCGGGTCGATCAGGATCGACTCGCCATCGCCGGAGTAGCGGGCGGTCGACTCCGGGTCATTGGGGTACAGCTTGCGCGCGGCGAGCTTGTGCCCCTTGGCCGTGAGCAGCGCGGTCGTGTCGGCCGAGGTGAGGAAGGGCTCGATGTTCACGAGGTCGGGCTGCCACTGGTGGTGGAAGCGCGGGGCGTCCACCGCCTGCGTCACGCGCATGGCGTGATCGATGACATTGCTGATGATGAGGAAGGTCGTGTTGATGATCGTCGGGCCGCCCGGGCTGCCGGTGACGAGGAAGGGCTTGCCGTCCTTGAGCACGATGGTCGGCGTCATCGAGGAGAGCGGGCGCTTGCCGGGGGCGATCGCGTTGGCCTCGCCTTGGATGAGGCCGAACATGTTCTTCACGCCGATCTTGGAGGTGAAGTCATCCATCTCATTGTTGAGCAGGATGCCGGTGCCGGTGGCGGTCACGCCGCTGCCGTAGAGCCCATTGAGCGTGTAGGTGCAGCTGGCCACATTGCCCGCGGCGTCGACCACGGAGAAGTGGGTGGTCTCAACCGACTCGTCCGTGAGATGGGCTTGCGGGGTGGCGAGGGCAAGCGGCTTGGCGCCCGCGGGTGAGCCGGGGGCGAGGCCCTCGCTCGGGGTGGCCCGGGTTGGGTCGAAGTTGGCCATCAGCCCTTGGATATACGCGCGGTCGAGCAGGCCGGCCACGGGGACAGTTACGAAATCCGGATCGCCCAGAAACTCTGCCCGATCGCGGAACGCGCGGCGCATGGCCTCGACAAAAAGATGGATCTTGGCCGCGGAATTATGCCCCAGCGCGGCTACATCGTGGGGCTCGACCATACCGAACATCTGCAGCAGCGCGATGCCGCCGGAACTCGGCGGGGGCATGGTGATGATCTCATAGCCGCGGTAGCGGCCGCGGATCGCGGGACGCTCGATCGCGCGGTAGGCTTGGAGATCGACCTGCGTGATCAGACCCCCGTGGGCCGCCATGTCCGCCGCGATCAGGCGGGCCGTCTCGCCCTCATAGAATTCACGAGGTCCGGCCGCCTTGATGCGCGCAAACGTCCGTCCCAGGTCGGCCTGCACAAAGTGCTCGCCGGGTTCGAAGGGTTCCCCGTCGCGAAGGAAGACCCGCTTGGAATCGGCGAACCGCTCGAGCAGCCTTTCGCTCGCGCGCAGGTCGCGGGCGAGGGCCGGGGTGATGGCAAAGCCTTCGGCGGCGAGGCGCCGGGCGGGCTCGACCACATCGGCCCAGGTGACCTTGCCCGAGCCGTACTTTTCGAGTGCAAGGGCGAAGCCGGCGATGGTGCCGGGAACGCCGCTGGCAAGATAGCCGACGGTCGAGCGACCGGGGGCGACATCGCCGTTGGCGTCGAGGTACATGTCGTGTGAGGCGGCCGACGGTGCCATCTCGCGGAAGTCAATCGTGGTCACGCGACCATCGGCCAGGCGCAGCACGAGGAAGCCGCCGCCGCCGATGTTACCGGCGCGCGGATACGTCACGGTCAGGGCCAGCCCGGTCGCCACGGCCGCGTCGACGGCGTTGCCGCCCTTGCGCATGATCTCCACGCCGACCTCGGAGGCGATCGCGCTCGCGGAGGTGACCATGCCCTGGGTCGCCTCAACGGGAAGGCGCTGGGCCCGGGCGAAGGGCGAGCCCGGCACGAGCAGGCAGGTGGCGGCGAGGAGGAGGACGCGGGGAGAACGGATCTTCAGGCGGGCCGGACAGCGCATGGCGGCAGATTGGGGGCAAACCGGGGTGAGACAAGGTTGGGCTGGATCCCAAGCAGAAATACAAAATTTAATCTGCGATATAATTCTTGCGAATTGCCGCTTTCAAGTTAGACTTATATTACTATGAATTCCGGCTACTCCCCGGCCGTGCGTTTGCTGCGCACGCTGCTGCTGATCGGCGGATCCTCCGCCTCTGTCCTTGTTGGTCCGACCCTTGTGGGTCAGACGGTTGCTCCTTCATCCCCAGCTTCACCGGCTTCGGCTGAGCCGGCGGCGGAGGTCGTCGAGATGGAAGCTTTTGTCTCGATCGGTTCCCGCTTTGCCGAGCGGACGGCCACGGAGTCGATGGTTCCGATTGACATCGTTTCCGCCGCTGAGCTGACGGCGGGTGGTTACACCGAGACGTCTCAGATGCTGCAGTCGCTGGTCCCGTCGTTTAACTTTCCGCGCGCCACGATTGGCGACGGCACGGATCACATCCGCCCGGCCACCCGGCGCGGCCTGGCGCCCGACCAGGTGCTGGTGCTGGTCAACGGCAAGCGCCGGCACACCAGCTCGCTGGTCAATGTCAACGGCACGATTGGCCGCGGCTCCGTTTCCGTGGATCTGAATTCGATCCCCTCGGCCGCCATCGGGCGTATCGAGGTGCTGCGCGATGGCGCGGCCGCCCAGTACGGTTCCGACGCCATCGCCGGCGTGATCAACATCGTGCTCGATCGTTCGCTCGGTTCCGGCTTCAACGGTACCTACGGCGTCACGAGCGAGGGCGACGGCCAGGTCATGGAAGGCAGTGCCTACGCCGGCGTTCCGCTGGCGGGCGACGGCATCCTCCGGACCACGCTCTTTTTCCGCGATCGCGAGCAGACCAACCGCTCGGCGGCGGACACGCGCATGCAGTACTTCGGCACGAACACGACGACCGGGGCTTCGACGGCGATCTCCGGCAACTACCTATCCGGCACGACGTTCCCGCCCGCCGGGACGACGCTTGATCCGCGCGAGCGAACGATTGACCGCCTCAACCACCGCCAGGGCGATGGCGACATGAAGGATCAGGGCATCTTCCTCGATGCGGAACTCCCCGTGGGGGATGAAGCTGCCACGCTGTACGCCTTCGGCGGCTACACTCAGCGCGACGGTACGGCGGCCGGGTTCTTTCGGCGCGCCGGGGATGATCGCACCGTGCGGTCGATCTGGCCCAACGGGTTTCTGCCCTTGATCAACACGGACATCGTCGACTTTTCCCTCGCCGGCGGCGTACGCACGCAGGTCGCCGACTGGGACGTCGATCTGAGCACCAACTACGGGCGGAACACGCTCGAGTACACGATCACGAATTCCAATAACGTCACGCTGGGCGCGGCCAGCCCGACCCGCTTCTTTGCGGGCAAGCTGGGTTTCGACCAGTCGACGTCGAATCTGGACCTTACGAACCAATTCGACGTGGGCCTGACCAATCCGCTCAATGTCGCCTTCGGTGCCGAGTACCGCTGGGAAGAGTACCGGATTGGCGCAGGCGAGCCCGACTCCTATCGTGATGGCGGCGTCCGTGTCATTGGCGGGCCGGCCGCCGGCGCCCAAGGCGCCCCTGGTGC
>CAMAXB010000273.1 GCA_945862035.1 Opitutus sp. GAS368 | reverse complement strand
CCTCGCCCAGGGCGTCCTTCCACGGCGGCATGCCCGTGTCGAGCGAGCCGTTCATGATCGAGGTGAAGATGTCGGCGGGACGGCCGCCGCGGTCCCAGATGTTGTCCGTCAAATCGGAGCCAGCGACAGCGGGATTGCCGGCCTTGCCCCGCAGGTCCTCGAGGTGGCACAGGGCGCAGGTCGTGTTGAAGAGGGTCCGGCCCACTGCGAGGTTGGCGGGATTCATGCCCAGATTGCGAAACACTGAGTCATTGATGAGCGTCGGCCCGGTGGCCTGCTGCCGGACGCGCGCGACCGCTTCGTCGACGGCGCGGTCGAAACCAGGCGGGGTGACCGGTGCCTGCGCGTTGAGTCCGGCGATCCCGCAGGCGAGACTGGCCAAGGCCAGGACGACACGGCGGGGGTGGAACCGAGGGGCGGAGTGATTCATGGCCGTGATTTTAAACGTTGGTGGCTGGGTAATCGTGAAGGCGCAAAGGACAGAGAGTGGAAGGGCGACCGCGGGGCACAACGTTATCGGAGCATCGAGCTAGGAGCAGCCGGGGGAAGGGAAAAGGCCGCGCTGCCTGTCATTGATTCGAACAGGGAGGGCGGGAGGTGAAGTTTCAGTAGGCGGCCGAAGAACGCACTTGGTTTGTCATTCTGAGCGTGAGCGAAGAATCCATATCATCGGTGTAACCATACCGCATGGATTCTTCGCTAGCGCTCAGAACGACAATGCGTGAAGCGTCATCGGGAAGCCGCCACCCAACGGATTGCCGTTGGTAACCCGTCTCAGAATGACAAACCAAGCGCGTTCGCCGTCGTACATTTCGGCTGGCCAGCGGGACCGTCACCGCAAGCATTTGCGGATGATGCTGCGACTCTGCCGGGCTGGTTTCGCGTTCCTGCTGGCTGCGCTCGCGGGGACGCGGGCGGAGGAGCCTTTCTCGCTGGCGGCCACGCCCGGCAAATTACCGAAGACGGTCATTCCGGTTCACTACGCGATTACGATCGAGCCCGACGCCGCTGCCATGGCCACGGTGGGCGAGGTGACGGTTGACCTCGATGTTCGCGAGGAGACCCGAGCGCTGGTATTTAATGGCCTCGATTTGGAATTCACCGCCGCCGCTGTCGACGGGGCCAGCGTGGCGCTGCCGGTGGTGGATGCCGAGGCGCAGACGGCGACCCTCAACCTCGCGGCTCCGCTGATCAAGGGAAGGCACGCGCTGCGCCTCGGGTTCAAGGGCCGGATCACGCGCCAGCCCACCGGGCTCTTTCTCGAGAAATATCAGTCGCCGGCCGGCGAGCGGAACTTCCTCGGTACCCAGATGGAGCCGACCGACGCGCGCCGGATGTTTCCGTGCTGGGACGAGCCGGTTTTCCGCGCCACGTTTCAGTTGACGGTCCGGATTGGCGCCGGCGAGACGGCGGTCTCGAACACGCCGGTCACGGCGGAGCGCACACTCCCGGGCGGCAAGCGCGAGGTGGCGTTCGGGGTCACGCCCTCGATGTCGAGCTACCTCGTGGTCCTCTGCATTGGCGAACTCGAGGCGTTGCGCGACGAAGTCGACGGCGTGCAACTGGCGATCTGGACGACCGCCGGGAAAACCCCACAGGCGCGCTACGCGATGGAGGCCACGAAGCAGCTGGTGCGTTACTACAACGAATATTTTGGCGTGAAGTACCCGCTGCCGAAGCTTGACCAGATCGCGGTGCCGGGCGGCTTCGGCGGCGCGATGGAAAACTGGGGCGGCATCACGTATATCGAATCGGCGCTGCTCTTCGATCCGGCGACGAGTTCGCAGAGCACGAAGGAGGGCATCTTCAGCATCATCGCGCACGAGATCGCGCACCAGTGGTTCGGCAACCTCGTGACGATGGCGTGGTGGGACAACCTCTGGCTCAACGAGGGCTTCGCGTCCTGGATGGGCACCAAGGCGACCGACCACTTTAATCCCGGCTGGCAGGTCTGGTTGCGCGCCAACTCCGAGAAGGAAACGGCGATGGGACGCGACGCCCGGCGCACGACGCACCCGATTCAACAGCCGGGGCTGACCGAGAGCGCAGCGTCGGACGCGTTCGACGACATCACCTACCTGAAGGGCCAGGGCTTCATCCGGATGCTCGAGGCTTATCTTGGCGAGGGCGATTTCCGCGCCGGCATCCGCGGCTACATGGCGCGTCATGCCTATGGCAATACGACCACGGCCGACCTCTGGGGCGCGCTGGAGCGGTCGTCGGGCAAGCCTGTGCGGGCGTTTGCCGAGGGCTGGACGACGCAGCCGGGCTTTCCGGTGGTCAAGGTTGACGCGCGCGACGCCGATGGCCGCGTCGAAGTGCGGCTCACGCAGGAGCGGTTCACCGTCAACGATCCGGCGCCCACGGCGCTGCAATGGAAGATTCCCGTCTCGATTGCGCCCGCCGGCACGCCGGCGGCGGCGCAGACCGTGCTGCTCGAGGGGACCAGCGACGTCGTGACGCTCCCGGTGAAGCCCGGCACACCGATCAAGATCAACGTGGGCAATACGGGCTTCTACCGCGCCTCGTACTCGCCGCCGCTCGCGCAGGCGCTGGCGGACAATTTTGCGGCGCTGAAGGAGGACGATCGGGTCAACCTCCTCGGCGATGCCTGGGCGCTGACGGACGCGGGGAGGGGAGACGTCGCGCGCTTTCTCGACCTCGTGGCACGGCTCGATCCCGGCGAAACCTCGCTGGCGATCTGGGAGCAGGTGCTGGATGCCTTCGGCCGGCTTGAGTCCCTGCAGCGCGGCACGCCCGGCGCCGCGGCCTCGGCGCGGTGGTGGCAGGAGCGACTGCGCGGACCGTTGGCGCGGCTCGGCTGGGAGGATCGACCGGGCGAACCCACGACCGACAGCGTGTTGCGGGCGCAGTTGATCACGGCGCTGGGCCGGGCGGGGGACCCTGATGTGATCGCGGAGGCCCGGCGGCGGTTCGCGCGGTTTGTGGCGGAGCCGGCCTCGTTGCCGGCGAATCTTCGCAGCCCGGTCTGCCAGATTGTCGGCTGGTATGCGGATGCCGCGACGTGGGAAAAGCTCCACGCGATGGCCCGCGCGGCGACGAGTACGGAGGAACAGAACCGTTACTATCGGGCGTTCCAAGCCGTGCGCGATCCCGTGCTCGCGCGCCGCACCCTTGAGCTGGCGCTGACCGAGGAACGCAGCGTCGTGCAATGGTTCGGGATCGTCCCGGCGGTCGCCCGGCGGCATCCGGCGATGGCGTGGGAGTTTGCCCAGGCGAACGCCGATGCGCTGATTGCGAAGGTGCCGGCGGGCGGCGCGTTCATCACGCGCAACACCTATTTCGCTGCCATCGGCGAAGGGTTCACCGATGCCGCCCAGGCCGACGAACTGGAAGCCTTTGTCGCCCGGAAGCTCGGTCCGTCCGCCGTCCCCGAGGCCGCGAAGGCCGCCGACAACATCCGATTCAAGTCCGCCTTCAAGGCCCGCGTGCTGCCGGCGGTGGAAGCGTGGATGGCGACGCAGGGGAGGCGCTGAGGGAGAGGGCGTTCGGTGCGACGAGGCACTTGGGCGCCACCCGCGGCGATCCATTCGGCCGGGGAGTAGGAATTCCCTGAGTTAAGTCTCACCATTTTGCTTGCCCGGGATCGCGGACGTTCCGTAGTAATAACCGCTCTGATGGTTTCGAGGGAGGAGCGGGAATCCTGACGGCAGGCCAAAACGCTCTTAATTCGCTAACTTGTAGCGTGTTTGCCCGGTAGCTCAGTGGCAGAGCAGGTGACTGTTAATCACTTGGTCGCAGGTTCGACCCCTGCCCGGGCAGCCATTGAAGGCCAATGACTTAAACGTTTTTTGCCTTCTCCATTTTCGGGTCGCTCCGCCAATGCTCCGCCAATTTTTGATCTCTCACTTTGGTCGAAGTGTCGCCTCGCCCGCGTAGCTCTGGTCAAATGTTGTCCAAGTCTCGCTGAAAGTTGGCGATGTTGTTATTCACTACCTCGCGGATCTCATCGACGATGACGCTGCCTTCGACGTTGGCTTCGGCCATACTTTTGCCGGCCACCCTTGGCCCCAGTTCGACTTCCAGTTTGA
>CAMAXB010000272.1 GCA_945862035.1 Opitutus sp. GAS368 | reverse complement strand
GGTCGCTGACCCCGGTCCGGGGACGACCATGCGGAGGTTCCAATCCCCGGGGTCAGCGACCCCGGCTACAACAGAAAATCAGAACCTTCGCGCCGCCGCCCTACTTCGCGGCCGCGGGGCGCGGCGTCTTTGGATCGAGGTTTGCTGCGAGGTCCGCGTCCGTCAGGCTCGATGCGACGCCGCTTTCCGGCACCTCGACGCCCGCGATCCAGACGATCGCATTCAGCACGAGCTTGCGCTGCTCGTCGTTTTTCCAGCCGGAATGAAAATGTCCGCCCGTAAAACCAAAGCCCCGGCCTCCGCCAGCCGAGCCGTCGGATAGCCACATCACCGTCTGCGGGAGCTTCTGCGCCACCATCGCGCGCATCGTGGGATTACCCGAATGGGGTCCATCCGGGCGGCTCGTCGTTGAGTCCGGGGGGACGGCGACCAGCACGGGGGTGATGTCCTTCATGCCCTCGCGAAAGCGCAGGTTAAAATACCACTCGTCGAGGGAACGGAACGGTTTCACGCCACGGGTGACGGCGTGCGAGGGATAGGATGTGAAGTCGGCCTCCCAGTGTGGGTTGACGGAGTGATCGATCTCAAAGGCCCCACCGGTCCACGAAATGAATTCCTTCTGGCCCAGCGCAATCGTCGGCTCGACCGCATAGTGGATCAGCCCAATGCCCACCCCTGCGCGCGCCAGCCGGTCGAGCACGGCCAGTCGCTCGCCCTGCAGGGCCGGGTGGTTGCGTCCGCCATCGCTGTAGATCACGACCGCCCGCGCGCCCTCGAAGACAGCGTGGTTGTCGACGCGCTGGCCCTCCTTCTCCACGGCGGGCCAGCCCTGGTCGTAGACCTCGGTCACCACCCCGGAAAACCCCGTGAGGCACTTCTGAAGGAGCAGCATACCGGCGCGATGCTCATGCGCACCCGGCGGATGACTCGGGCGGCCGGCGATGAGGATGATCTTGGCCGGCACCGGCGCGGCGGCACGGGCCGACGCGAGGGCAAGGCCCAATGCCAGACCCAACCAGAGCAAGGCGGAGAACGTCGTACGCGGCAGGGGCATAAAGCAAGGGGTTGAAACCGAGGGGACCAGAACCTGGAGGGGTGGTTCGGGGCCGGAACCGGGGCGGCCCTAGAATTCGGTCAATTCTTCTCCGGCGTCGATGCTTTATCGGCCCGAAGGGTCTCCCGCGAATCTGCGCGAATCCGGACGAATCAATCCCGGAGGCGAGGCTCGGAGGGATTGAGCAGGGCCCTACGGCGAGTCCGCACCGGTTCCTTACGCGGCGAACGCCATCGCTGCGAAACACCTTGCTCATTTTGAAATCGTTGGTATGATTTCAAACTGCCGTGGACTTCGAGTGGGATGACGTCAAAGCCGCCGCCAATCGCACCGACCACGGCGTTACCTTTACTGAAGCCCAAGAAGCCTTTACCAATCCGCACCGCGTCATTCTGCCCGATCCCGCGCACAGCCAGTTGGAGGCCCGCTACTTCTGTCTCGGCCTTGTTCGAGGCCGCGTGCTCACCGTTCGCTTCACCCTCCGGGAGGCAAGAGTCCGCCTGATCGGCGCCGGATACTGGCGCGCCTACCGAAAACTCTATCATGAAAAGCAGACCCGCTAAGCCCGCCCCGGCCACCTCCCTCGTCTTCGACGCCGAGGGATATCAGCCCAACCTTACCCATCTCGGCGGCAGTCCCCTGCCCGCCGTGGAGGATCTGCGTTCCATGACGGCGCTCACGCCGAACCAGCAGGCTGCTCTCGGCCTGCCCACGCCAGCGGCTGTCGCTCGCTCCCTGCGCGGCGGAGCTCGCGCAGGCGCGGGCCGCAAACCGAACGGCAAGATCAAGAAAACCATCAAGCTTTCGCCGCGCGCCATCTCGCGGGTCCGAACCTACGCCAAACGTCACGGCTTCGCCGATTTCTCCGCTGCGATTGAGGATCTGGCATTGCGCCAAACCCAGTAGCCGTATGTCCGCCGCCTCTCCTCGCAAAATTGCGGGGGCTGAGTAGGATTTCAAGTTGCCGGGTGGCGGTTTCCTTGGGCGATATGTCCTTTCCCGGGAACCCTCCGTTCACTTCCACGGTATATCCCTTTGCCCATGAAAGCCCTCAAGATCTCCGCCTTCGTCCTCGGCGGACTCACTCTCCTCACCGTCATCGCCGTCGCGCTGGCGCTCAACTCCGGCGTCCAGACGTGGGCCGTGCGCAAAGCCCTCGCCGGCCAGCCAGGCCTGGCCCTCACGGTCGATCGGGTCTCCGCCGGCACCTCCAGCGCCCAGATCACCGGGCTGCGCATTGAGCAGGATGGCACCCTCCTATCCGCCGACGAGATCACCGCCGCCTACTCCGCGTGGGACTACCTGACCGGTGGCCTCATCGTCGTCGACTCGGCCGCACTCAAGGGCCTCACCCTCGACTTGCGCTCCGCCCCCGCCGCCATCACCACCCCGGCCGGGAATCCTCCCGCAACGCCCACGACCGTCACCGCTCCGGCCGCTCCGGCGGTCACCACCCCGGGCACCCCGCCCGCACAGCCGTTCGCCGGCATCTTCACTCTCCTCCAACTCCCGGTCGATGTCCGCGTCGGCCGCGTCAGCGCCGATGGGAAGGCGCTGCTGCCGGGCAATCAGTCCGCGACCTTCGCCGTCGAAGGCAAGGACATCGCCGCGGGCCAGAGCGGAGAGTTGTCGTGGAAGCTCGACTTCACCGATGCCGGCACCGACGTCCCCGTCGCCTCGGCCCAGCTCACCGGCACCGCCACCGTGCGCATCACGGCCGATCGCCGGATTGATCGGATCGAGCTGACCACCACCGCCTCCGCCCGCGGACCCGGTCTCCCGACCGACTCCGTCCACGTTGCCCTCACCGCCGCCCAGCCCGCGGTCGCCGGCAACGAATCCTTTCAGGCGCGGGTCGGTCTGCTCCGCGGCACGGCGGTCGAGCCGCTGCTCGCAACCGATGTCGACTACCTCGCCACCTCGCGCACCTTCGCCGGCACGTGGAACGTGACCATCGGTGCCGGCCAACTCGACGCGCTGCTCTCCGGACTCGGCCTGCCCGACTTCACCGCGCGCGGCGCGGGCAAGTTCACCTTCGAACCGACCACGGGCAATCTTGCCACCGACGGCTCACTCGAGGCCGACGTCACCAATCTCGGCACGGTCTCCCCCGCCCTCGCCGCCGTCGGAAGCCTCAAGGTCCGCACCGCCTTCGACGCCCGGCTCGCCGGCGAGGTCGCCCGCCTCGAAAAACTGGAGCTCACCGCCACCGACGCCAACGGCCGCACCCTCGCCGAGATCACTGCACTCCAACCCGTTTCCTTCAACGCGCGGACCCAGCTGGTCGCCCTCGCCAATCCGAACGCCCCACTCGCCTGCGTATCCGTCCAGGCACTCCCCCTTGCATGGGCGCAGTCCTTCATCAGCCCGGTCGTGATCGACAGCGGCGAACTCTCCCTCGTCCTCGGCGTCGAGGCCGCGGCCGACGGCAGCCGCGTCGCTGTGCGGACCGTCGAACCCGTCACGCTCCGGAATGTAACCCTGCGCGATGGCGAGAACCGTCTCGTCGACCAGGCCTCGTTCACTGTCAGCCCGCGCATCGACTACACCGCCGACCGCGTTGAGGCCGAACTCGCCGGCCTCGCGATCGTCCTGTCCCCCGCCGACCGGATCGAGGGCACCGTCACGGCCCAGGTCGCCACTCTCTCGACCACCCCTGCGGTCACGTTCACGACACGCCTGAACGGACGCCTCGCCGACGCGTTCAAGCCCTACCTCCCGCTCGATCCGGGCCCACTGACCTTCGCCCACGAATCGGCCGGCACCCTCGCCGGGAATGAACTGCAGCTCACGACCCTCGCCTTCACCGTCAACCGCGAGGCCGGGGCCGCCCTGCTCGGCGTGGCCCTCGTCCAGCCGCTCCGTGTGAACACCAGCTCAATGGCCATCTCAACCGCGCAACCCAACGCCGCCGCCGTCCGGGTGCAGCTGGGCGAGGTGCCCCTCGTCTGGGGGCAAGCCTTTGTCGCCGACTCCGCCCTGTCCGGCGCCCTCACCGGCGGCACGATCGATCTCTCCTTCCGC
>CAMAXB010000271.1 GCA_945862035.1 Opitutus sp. GAS368 | reverse complement strand
GGCCTGCTCCTGCTCAAGCCCCTCGATCCGCGCCGGCAGGGCCTCAAGTTCCCTTAGCTCCTTCGACGTCAGCTTGCGCGCAGTCGCCGCCTTGGCGGCCTTGGGCGCCGGGGCGGCGAGGGCCGCCTTCGGCTTTTCCACCGGAGCCAGCTTCGTCTTGGCCGCCGCCCGTTCCGTGTCGCGTACCCAGTCGGCATAGCCGCCGATGTACTCGCCGATACGCCCGTCACCTTCAAACACCAGCGTGCTGGTCACGACTTCATCGAGGAAGTCACGATCATGGCTCACAAGGAGCAGCGTGCCCTTGAACTCAACCAAAAGATCCTCCAGCAGGTCCAGCGTCTCGGCGTCGAGGTCGTTCGTCGGCTCGTCCATCACCAACACATTGGCCGGCTTGGTGAAGAGGCGGGCCAGCAGCAGCCGGTTGCGCTCGCCACCAGAAAGCACGCGCGCCGGCGTACGGGCGCGATCGGGCGTAAAAAGAAAATCCTGGAGATAGCTGATGACGTGACGGCTCCGTCCTTCGACCGTCACCGTCGTGTTGCCGTTCGCAATGTTGTCCGCGACCGTACGGTTGTCATCGATCTGGTCGCGATACTGGTCGAAGTAGACAACCTCCATGTTCGTGCCATGGGACAGCGTGCCCGTCGAGGGCTGGAGCTGTCCGAGCAGAAGCTTGATGAGGGTCGTCTTGCCGGCACCGTTCGGACCGATCAGCCCAATCTTGTCCCCGCGAATGATCGTGGTTGTGAGGTCCTTCACCAGCACGCGACCATCCGGGTACGAGAAGCTCACCTTCTCCGCATCGATCACCTTGAGCCCGGAGCGCTCGGCCTCGGAGAGACGGAGCGTGGCGTTGCCGGTCTTCTCGCGCCGGGCGCGACGCTCAGCGCGCATCGCCATCAGGGCGTGGACGCGGCCCTGCGCGCGGGAACGCTGCGCCTTTACGCCGCGGCGGATCCACTCTTCCTCCTGAGCAAGGCGCTTGTCGAACAGGGCCTGCTGGCGCTCCTCCGCCTCGAGCCGGTCCTGGCGGCGCACGAGGTAGGTGTCATAATCGCAGTCCCAGTTGGTCAGGATACCGCGGTCGAGTTCAACAATGCGGGTCGCCAGCTTCTTGAGGAAGGCGCGATCGTGCGTGACGAAGAAGAGCGTCACCTTCGCCGAGAGCAGAAAGTCCTCAAGCCAGAGGATCGACTCGATGTCCAAATGATTGGTCGGCTCATCCAGCAGCAGAAGATCCGGCTGCCCGGCCAAGGCCCGGGCCAGCAGGACGCGACGACGCAGCCCCCCCGAAAGTTCGCCAAATAAAGCAGTCGGCGACAGTTGCAGGCGCTCAATCAAGTCCTCCACCCGGACATCGCGCACCCAATCCTCCTCGTGATGATCGTCATTCGGGCGGAGACCCGATGCGATGATGTCATGCACCGTGCCCTCCAGCGAAGTCGGGATTTCCTGCACCAGGCGCGTGAAGACGGCGCCGGGCTGACGAAACACCTGGCCGGTGTCGGGCTTCACTTCGCCCGCGATCAGCTTCATCAGGGTCGATTTGCCCGCACCATTGCGGCCGACCAGACAGAGCCGTTCGCCGGCATCGACCTGGAAATTGACCCGGTCAAGAACCGGCGGACCACCGAATGCGTGGGAGACCTCGAGTAGACTGAAGAGCGCCATGAAGCCCGCTACTCTGGAGGGCCGGACCGCCGTGCGGCAATCCTGCGGTACGCAATTTTCCGAAGACTGATTTTTCAGGAGATAACAGAGGGAACAGAGAGCAAATCCAAACCTGACAAAGTGCCTCACTCCACTCCGTTACCTCTGTTTACTCATGTAAAGCCTGACCCGATTCAACTCACGACCTGAGCTTCTGGGCCAGGTAGATCAACACGCCATTCGGGTCGCGGACGAGGAACTGGCGCTCACCCCAGGGCTTGTTCTGGGTGGGTGGCCGATCGGGACGCCGACATCCTTCAGGCGGGCATAGGCCTTGTCCGCGTTGGGAACATCGAGGTTAATCCAGAATCCGGTCCCGCGGGTGGCGCAGATGAGTTCTGATTCCTGACCATCGGTCTCCTCACGGAGCAGGCCCAACTGCGGGCCTTGAGGATGGACCAGCTGGACGTAGGTGTCGTGTTCAGCGACGGTGCGGAAGCCAAGATGCGTGGTATAGAAGTCCCACGTAGCGTAGAAGAGACCCGCGACAATTCCGGGATAGAACGCCCACGCAGGGGCGGGCGCGGCGACGGTTTCGCAGGGGAGCGAGTACATGAGGAGGAAAGGGGCGTCGCTCAGCGTGCGCGGTGGTGGATCACCAGGGAGTTGCCGTCCGGGTCGGCGATGATGGCCATGCGGCAGCCCCGCTGTCCATCGGGTCCAGCACAAAGCGGGCGCCGTGCGCGCGCAGGTGAGCCACCCCGTCGTCGAGGTGTTCGACCTCCAGCGCGACAGATGGGCAGTCGGCCAAGGGTTTCCACTTGTCGGCAGACAGGTTGGAAATCGCGAGCGGGGCCAGACCGAGTTCGTACTCGATCCCAAGGTTATTCGCGTGCTGGAAGGTCCCACCGGTCTTGAGCCCGAGAACGCCCTCGTAGAAGGCGCGGGCGCAGACAACGTCGGTGACCGGGTAGGCGGTGAAGACAATGGCCTTGATGGTGATTATGGGGGCGCGAATCCCACGTTATCACCTCGCGCTGACAGCCGTATGTCAGGAGAGACGTTCGTCGTAGCGGCGAGCGACCGCCTTGGCCTGCGCCACGACTTCGCGGCGCAGCTCCGGCGGGGAGATCGCCTCGGCCATGTCGCCAAACGAAAGGAGCCAGCGGGCGAGCCACTCGTAGGAGTGGGTCTGCATGGTGACCTCAGCCCCTCCGCGCACGCGCTTCTCCTCCGTCAGCGCAACAAAGCTCTCGCGCCGCGCGCGATCGAGGGCGACGTCCGCAAACCAAAGTCGCGCCGGAATCCATTTTTCCTTGGCCATGCCCTCCTCCAAGTGTTTGCGCAGTGAGAACCCGGGCCGCGGAGTGAAGCGCTCAGGGAGCGTCTCGAGCTCCCGCACCCGCTCGAGTTTAAAGTGGCGAAAATCCTTCCGCAGGCGGCACCAGCCCACCAGGTACCACGCGTCCGCATAGCGGACCACCCCCAGTGGCTCGAGGTCGCGCACCGTCTCCTCCGCCCCACGCGCAAGGTACCGCATGCGAACGACCCGCCGCGCAACAATGGCCTGCTGCAGCGGCAGCATCATGCGGCGGTCGAGTTCGGCCGGCATGCGCGCCCGGCCCTCAATCGCCGTCGAGTTGGCCAACCGGTCCAGATCGTCCTGCGAGTCCCGCGGCAGCACGGAGCGACTCTTGAGGAGGGCCGATCCCATCGGCGTCGCCAACGAACGATCGGTGAACTGCTTCACCAAGTCCTCGCCGACCGCCAGCGCGAGGGCTTCCTCGGCCGTAAACATAACCGGCGGCAGATGATATCCCTTCACCAGACTATAGCCCACTCCTGCCTCCCCGGCCACCGGCACGCCAGCCTCGCTCAAAGCCCCGACATCCCGGTAAACCGTGCGCACGCTGATCTCGAAGTGCTCAGCCAACTCCTCCGCCCGCACCACGCGCCGCCCCTGCAAAAACATCACCATCGCCACCAGCCGGTCCGTCCGATTCATGCCCCGTGACTAAACCGCCCCCGCCCCGGCACAAACTTGTTTTAACTCCCCCCCCACCGCGCCCCGCCCAAACATCGTGTCACGCAAAATTACGTGACACCAGGCGTGGGGCGCGGGCGGGGATGCGGACTGTACCGGTGACTGCGAGGTTTCGCGGGGGTTGGGGTTGGTTCAGGGTTCCGGACGGTCAGATTCACGCTTGCGGACCCGTCTCCTCGCCGAAAACCTCCCACTATCTGTCTCGACAGGCCCTCGTCAGCTCCCCACCTCGCTTCCCCTTCCCCGCGTGTCGGAATCCGTCCTCGAACTCCGTCGGATCGCCAAGGCCTACGCCGGCGTGCGCGCACTGCGCGGGGTAGACTTCGACTTGCGCCCGGGAGAGGTGCATGCGCTCCTCGGCGAAAACGGCGCAGGCAAGAGC
>CAMAXB010000270.1 GCA_945862035.1 Opitutus sp. GAS368 | reverse complement strand
ATGAATCGGCCCCGGGCCATGGTCCCGGCCGCCAGGAAATAAATCGCCTCCGGCCCAATCCCGCCACTTTCCTGCCGCCCGCGCGGGTTTCTTACGCCTACCTTCCCTGTCCACCGTCATGAATCATCTCCTCCGCTCGCTCACCTTCCTGGCCTGCCTCGCCCTTTCCCGGCTCGGGGCCGCGGACGCCACCGAACGCCCGAACATCATCTTCATCCTGGGTGACGATCTCGGCATCGCGAATGTCGGCTCCTACGGCGCCGACCGCGTCAAGACCCCGCGCATCGACGCTCTGGCGCGCGGTGGGACGCTTTACACCCAGGCTTTCACCGTGCCGCTCTGCGGGCCTTCGCGGGCCGCGATCATGACCGGGCGCTACGCCTTCCGCACCGGTGCCACCAACCAGGATCGGACGGGGCTCATGAAGCCGTCCGACGAAACGATGATGCCGAAGATCCTAAAGACTGCGGGCTACGTCACCTCCGTGGTCGGGAAATGGGGCCAGCTTCCCCTGGATCCCGCGGCGTTCGGTTTCGACGACTACTTCAAGTTCTCCGGGAGCGGCATGTACTGGAACACGCAGGAACGGGCGAAGACCTATGTCGTCAATGGCGAGACCAAGCCCCTGCGCGACAAGGAGTACATTCCGGACCTGATGCACCGGCATGCCGTCGATTTCATCACGAAGCACCGCGACCGGCCGTTCTATCTCTTCTACTCTCTGTCGCACATCCACGCGGAAATTCTGCCGACGCCGGACAGCGCCCCGGGCAGCAAGAATCTCTTTGCGGACAACGTGGCCTACATGGACAAGCTGGTCGGCCAGTTGGTCGACGAGTTGGATCGCCTGAAGCTGCGCGAGAAGACCCTGATCGTTTTCTTCGGCGACAACGGCACCGGCGGGGCTTGGGCGGACGAGTCCACGATCGGCGGGCGGCGGCTGGCGGGCGAAAAGGGCTCGATGCTCGAGGGTGGCGGCCTGGTGCCGATGATCGTCAACTGGCCCGGCCGGACGCCCGCGGGGAAAGTCACCGCGGACCTGATCGATTCGACGGATTTTCTCCCGACCTTCGCCGCACTGGCGGGCGCCGCGTTGCCGACGGACCGGACGATCGACGGGCGCAGTTTTGCGGCGGCGGCGCGCGGCGAGAAATCAACGCCGCGGGAATGGGCGTTCGTGCAGCTGGCCCGCACGTGGTATGTGCGCGGACAGGGTTGGAAGTTGAACGAGGCCGGTGAACTCTACGACATGAGCGGGGCGCCTTTCGCAGAAAAACTCGTGCCGCCGGATACGAAGGATCCGGCGGCCATGGCGGCCCGCCAGCGGCTGCAGGCGGCTCTCGCCCAGCTGAACCCCGCCGGCGGTATCCTCGACGATGGCGATGGCACCGGTCGCCACGCCAATCGCGCCGCCAATAAGAAGAAAAAGAAGTGACGGCCGGCTGCCGTTCCATCCCATCGCCGCACCCTATCCGCTGTCCATGAAAGCACCCCTTTGCCTCCTAATCGGCCTGTGGCTTGCCGTCGCGGCCGTCGCCGCCGAACGACCCAACATCATCATCGTGCTCGCGGACGACGTCGGCTACTCCGACCTCGGGTGCTTTGGCGGCGAGATCGCCACGCCCAACCTCGACCAACTGGCGGCCGGCGGGCTGCGTTTCACCCAGTTCTACAATTCGTCCCGCTGCTGCCCCACGCGGGCCGCGCTCCTGACCGGCCTCCATCCGCACCAGGCGGGGATCGGACACATGGTGGACGATCTGGGCTTCGAGTCCTATCGCGGCAACCTGAGCCCGCGGAGTGTCACCCTCGCCGAGGCGCTCAAGCCGGCCGGCTACCGGTCCTATGCCACGGGCAAGTGGCACGTCACGCCGGGTTACACGCCACAGGATCATGCCCGCCGGGAAAACTGGCCGCTGCAACGCGGTTTCGATCGCTACTACGGAACGATCCAGGGCGCGGGAAGTTTCTGGGATCCGGGTTCGCTGGTCCGCGACAACACGCTCCTCACCGCGGCGAGCGACTCCGAGTATCGGCCGGACGAATACTACTACACCGACGCCGTCACCGACCATGCCACCCGGTTCATCCGCGAGCATGTCCGCGACCACGCCCGGACGCCTTTTCTCCTCTATGTGGCCCACACGGCGGCGCACTGGCCGATGCATGCCCGGGAGCGGGACATCGCGAAGTACCAGGGTCTGTATGATCGCGGCTATGGCCCCGTGCGGGCCGCCCGCCTGGTGGCCATGCAGAAGCTTGGACTCATCGACGGGGACGGGAAGATGTCACCGCAGGCCGGAAACTGGGACAAGGTGCCGAACAAGGAATTCGAGGCCCGTTGCATGGAAGTCTACGCGGCAATGCTCACGTCGATGGATGAGGGCATCGGCCGAATCACGGCCGAACTGAAGGCGACCGGGCAGTTCGACAACACCGTCTTCATCTATCTGCAGGACAACGGCGGCTCCGCCGAGACCAATGGCCGCGAGGGGCCGTTCATCCCGCGCGCCGCCGGCCCAACCCTTCCGCCGCTCGCGCCGGCCGCGATGCAGTATGGCAACATGCCCGCCCAGACGCGCGACGGCTACCCGGTCCGCACGGGCTACGGCGTCATGCCCGGCCCGGCCGACACCTTTGTCGCCTACGGTCGCGACTGGGCGAACGTCAGCAACACCCCTTTCCGCGAATACAAGCACGGGCTGCACGAGGGCGGCATCGCGACGCCGTTCATTGTCCACTGGCCCGCAGGCATCCCGGCCGGCCGGCGCGGCCGCCTCGAAGCCCAGCCCGGGCACGTCATCGATCTCATGGCCACCTGTGTCGACCTGGCGGGGGCGCCCTATCCGTCCAGTTCCCACGAGCGGGTGATCACGCCGCTCGCCGGCGTGAGCCTGCGACCCGCGTTTGCCGGCCAGGCCCTGTCGCGGGCGCAGCCCCTGTGCTGGGAGCACGAAGGCAACCGGGCCATTCGCATCGGGCAGTGGAAGCTCGTCTCCAAGTTTCCCGCCGACTGGGAGCTTTACGACCTCGACGCCGATCGCATCGAGCAGCACGACCTCGCCGCGCGCGAGCCGGCCCGGGTGCGGGAAATGAGTGCGCAGTGGGGCTCGTGGGCCCGCCAGGTCGGTGTCATGCCCTGGCCCGAAATTCAGGGCGCTCGCTCGGCCGTTACCGGCCAGGCGAAGAAGAAGGGTGCGGCGGCGCCCAAGTGACTTTCCTACCATGAAGACGTTCCTGCCTCTGATCCCCCTTGTGCTGGCCGCCAGTCTGGCGCACGCCGCCGACCGTCCCAACGTGCTCTTTATTGCGGTCGACGATTTGCGACCGGAGTTCGGCGCCTATGGGGCCACTCACGTCAGGAGCCCGAACCTCGACCGGCTGGCCAAGGCAGGCATCACGTTCAAGAGCGCCTACTGCCAGCAGGCGGTGTGTTCGCCGACCCGTTCGAGCCTGCTCACCGGCACGCGGCCCGACACGACGAAGGTTTGGGATCTCGACACGCATTTCCGCACCGCCCTCCCGGATGTCGTCACGCTCGGCCAGCACTTCAAGAACAACGGCTATTTTGTCCAGGGTACGGGGAAAATCTACCACGGCAATTACGATGATCCGCCGAGCTGGTCCACACCTTGGCAGGACCTCCGGGCGGCGCCCTACGCGCTGCCCGAAAACATCCGGCTGAACGAACGCCGGCGGGACATCGAGCCGGCCGGCAATGGGGCTGCCCCCAAGGCCAAGGGGAAAGGTAGGAAAAACGCCCAGGCCGCAGTTGATCAGGCGGCATTGTCGGCGGCGGGCGCCGCCTCCTCGGCGCTGAATTCGCGCGGCCCGGCGTTCGAGGGAGCGGACGTCGCGGATGAAACATTTACCGACGGCAAGGTGGCCGAGTTCGCGGTGGCGCGGCTCCGCGAGTTCAAGACGAGGTCCGAACCCTTCTTCCTCGCCGTCGGCTTCTCCAAGCCGCACCTGCCGTTTGTCGCACCGAAGAAGTACTGGGATCTCTATGACCCCGCCAAGATCGAGCTGGCGCCGAACAAGTACCGCCCGAAGGACGCGCCTGATTACGCGATTCTCCCCGGTGGC
>CAMAXB010000269.1 GCA_945862035.1 Opitutus sp. GAS368 | reverse complement strand
GCCGCCTCCGGCGGGAGGAAACGAATTGGCCATCAAATAAGATTTGTACGGAGTTAGATCAGAGTGATTTTTCGCCGGGAGGGCGCATGGGAGCAAGGGTTTTCGCCGCGCGAAAGCCCCGGGTGACAGGTCTATACACTGAAGCTCTCCCCGCAGGAGCAACTGGCCTTCGCGTTCGGGTTGCTGAACTTGAAGCCGCCGGCGACCAGCGCGTTGGAATAGTCTAGATGAGTGCCTTTGAGGTAGAGGGCGCTCTTGCTGTCCACCACCACCCGGACACCGCCCGTCCGGACGAAGATGTCGCCGCGCTTCGGCGCCGGGACGAATTTCATCTTGTAGCTGAGTCCGTTGCAGCCGCCGCCGGTGATGGCCACGCGCAGGAACTCGCCCTGGTTTTCGCGGGCGATGAGGGCGTTGACCTTCGTGCCGGCAGGGGCGGTGAGCAGGACGAGGTTCTCATTTCCCTCCCGCACGCCCTCGGGTAACGCTAAGCCGTCGGCACCACTGGCCGGGGACACGCTTGGGGCGAGGACTGATTCCATTACGCTCACCAAAACCACCCCGCTGCCGAGCGCAACTTTTTCACGCGGCATGATCCGTGCGAGATTCCTGGTCGGGTCCGCGGGATGGCGTGCGAGGGTGCTCCCGGGCGCGGGCCCGTTTCGTCGCTTGCACGCCCCCGAGATTGGCGCTCAATCCACGGCATGCGCCCCACCCCACGCCTGCTGCTAATTGCTGTACTTATTTTCCAGGGCCTTGTCGCCCGCGCGCACGCTCCCGCCACGGATATGCTCACTGCCGCCCAGGGGTGGCTCGAATCGCTTTCGGCGGCCCAAAAGAAGCAGGCGACCTTCACGCTGGCCGATCCCGAGCGGGAAAACTGGTTCTTCACTCCCGTGCCCCGGCAGGGTCTGCCGCTCAAGCAAATGGATCGAAAGCAGCAGGACCTCGCCCGCGCCTTGTTGCGCACGGGCTTGAGCCACGCGGGACTCGCCCGCGCCGAGGCCATCATCTCGCTGGAGAACGTCCTCCGCGAACTGGAGAACAACTCCCCTCCCGGCCGGCGCGATCCCGAGCTTTATTTCGTGACCATCTTTGGCACGCCCGCCGCCGACCAACCGTGGGGCTGGCGCTTTGAAGGGCATCATCTCTCCTTCAATTTCACGGTCGCCGACAGCTCCCACGTCAAGTTCGTGCCGTCCTTCATCGGCAGCAATCCCGCCGAAGTGCGGAGCGGGCCACGCCAGGGCGAGCGCGTGCTTGGCGAAGAGGAAGACCTCGGCCGCGCGCTCGTGAAATCACTCGATGCCGCGCAGTTGAAAGCCGCCCTGATCGACACCAAGGCGCCCTCCGAGATCGTCACCAGCAACCAGAAGCGCATCAACCCGCTGAGTCCCACGGGCCTCAGCGCCGCCCAGCTCACGCCCGCGCAGTCCGCGCAGTTGCTGGCCCTGGTGAAATTGTACACGGGCCGGCATCGGGCCGAGTTGGCGGATGAGACGCTCGCAGCTATCACCGCCGCAGGCGTCAACGGCCTGAACTTCGCCTGGGCCGGCGGCCTCAATCGCGGCGACCTCCACTACTATCGCATCCAGGGACCCACGTTCCTGATCGAATTCGACAACACCCAGAACAACGGCAACCACGTCCATTCCGTGTTTCGCGAATTCAAGAACGACTTCGGCCGCGACCTGCTCCGCGAGCATTACGAAAAGAGCCACGCCAAGTAGTCGCGTCACCGCCGCCGCGATTCGCCGCCGGTCGCCGAACCCGGCGACCAGCGCAGTCCCCGGCGCAAACGAGGATCACGTAAAAAAAGACTGGACGGATAAAAAAGGTCCCGCCACGTTCGCCCCTGCATCAGGAACGAGCTGGCCCTAAAAAGCCGGCTCCGCCAACCGGGCCGGGAGCGGCCACGGTGGATCGGGGGAAACCCCGGATGTGCGCAGCCCATGGGGGCGGCGAACCAAGAACGCTCCCGAAGACGAAACCGACCTGATGCTCAGGTCGGTTTTTTGTTTTCAACCTGCTGCGCGATAACTCCCACAAAGAACATCACGCATCATGAACATATCCTCCCTCCCCGGCATCCGCGTCCGCGCTGAAAACCAGAACCACCATCTCTGGAACAATCACGGCACCTGGTTCCTGCACTACACCATCCACCCCACGCCCTTCACGAAAGAGCGCATTCGCCGCTCGCTGGGGACCAAGGACGTCGAGGTGGCCCGCGATCGTCGCGATTCCTTCTTCGCCACCCTCGCCGCCGATGCCGCAAAGGCTGCATCCACCGCCCCACTCCGCAAGGCCGTCGCCGCCTGAACAGCAGCGGGCCACGCCGGCTGAGTTTGGGGTTCCGCGTCGCGGGTTCTGGGTTCTGGGTTGGGCCGATCCCGGCCACGACTCCAAACTCTGAACTCCGAACCCAGAACTCCGAACGGTAAGCGCGCCCAGCGCGCTTACGATATCCGCAGGTGACCGGCCTCAACTTTTTGAGCCACCCCGAGTGTTAGTCCGGGATGTTGTTATGGGTTGATCTATCGGTTGTCGTAAAAGCTGTCCCGACGGAGGGAGGCCGGAGGCCGACCGGAGTCGAGGCAGCAGGAAGTTGGGCGTAGTTCACGGGGCTGCGGTAGCCAAGCCGACTGTGCGGCCGCCGCGTATTGTAGTTGATGCGGAAGTCCTCAATGATCACCCGTGCCTCGGTGAGCGTCCAAAGTTGTTCGCGGTTGAGGCACTCGTCGCGGAAGCGGCCGTGGAAGGACTCCACGAAGCCGTTCTGCCAGGAACTAGCTGGTTCAATGTAGATCGTCTTGTTCTTCTCCGCCGCCAGCCAAGCCTGAAGTTGATGGGCGATAAACTCCGATCCGTTGTCGGAGCGGATGAACTCCGGGGCGCCGTGCTGCCCGATGGCCTGTTTCACCAGGGCAATCACATCGGCCGACTTCAGGGCCCGGTCGGCCCGGAGCACATGGCACTCGCGTGTATGCTCATCGAGGACCGTCAGCATCCGCAGGGCCCCGCCACGCACCATGGCGTCGGCGATAAAGTCGCAGGTCCACACATGGCCACGGTGCGTGGCCTTGGTCGGCAGACCCTTCGAGCGACCCCGCCGAGCGATCTTCCGCTTAGTCGGTGGCACTCGCAGGCCTTCGACCCGGCGCAACCGCTGGATCTGGCGCTTGCCCAACGACCAGCCTTCCTGCCGCAACAGTGCGGCCATCCGGCGATAGCCATACCGAGTATGTGCGTCGGACAACGCGCGCAGCCGGGCGACCATCTGCTGCTGGCGGTCGCTCCGTTGCCCGGCGCGATACCACAGGGTCGCTCGCGCCAAGCGTAGGATACGGCAAGCACTCCGCCCGGAACACAGGCCGTGTGCCACCACGGCCACAACCATCTGCTTCTTGTGCCCCGGGCTCATATTTTTCGTTCACAAACCGCAGCACTCGGTTCTCCAGCAGCGAGTCGGCCAGCATCTTCTTCAGCTCCGTGTTCTTCCGCTCCAGTTCCTTGAGGCGCTTCGCCTCGTTGACCTCCATCATGCCGAACTGTCGCTTCCAACGGTGGTAGGTCTGCTCCGAGATGTTCTTCTCCTTGCAGATCTCCACGATGCTTTTGCCGCCGTCGGCCGCCCGCAAAATGCGGATCTTGTCTTCCGTCGTATGTCTTTTACCTTTTATGGCTTGGTCCTTTTTCTTGGCCCAGACTAACACCCAAGGCGGCTCAAATTTTCGGGGTCAGGTCACGTGTGCGCCGATGAAAATCCTCCACTTTAATTTCCTGCCGCGCAGTGCGGATCTTGGCCTGCTCGTGTTGCGGGTTTGGTTCGGCCTCGCGATGCTGACTCTCCATGGTTGGGGCAAGGTCACGGGTTTCGGCGACCGGGCGGCCAAATTTTCCGATCCATTCGGAATCGGCGGGCCGGCGACCCTCAGCCTAGTGATTTTTGCGGAGGTGATCTGCGCGGTGCTGCTCGTGGCGGGTGCCTTTACGCGGTTCGCGGCGCTGGTGCTGGGCATCACCATGAGCTTCGCCTTCTGGATGGCCCATGGGCATCGGTTGACTGGGCAGGGCAATGGCGAGCTGCC
>CAMAXB010000268.1 GCA_945862035.1 Opitutus sp. GAS368 | reverse complement strand
GGCACCGGCGTCGAGCAGTTCGCGCGGCACCCCGCGCAGTGCCGCCTGGAACGGCTGAACGGCGAAGGGCAGCGAGTAGAACACCGCCGCGATGACCAGGCCGGTGAAGGAAAAGGCGAGGGGCGCCCCGGCGAATTCGCGCCACCAGCTTCCCGGGGGATGATTGGGCGAGAAGGCGACGAGCAGGTAAAAGCCGATGACTGTGGGCGGGAGCACGATCGGCAGCGCCACCAGCGTTTCGATCGCCGGAGCCAGCCGCAGCCGCGTCGTGTTCAACCAGTGGGCCAGCGGCAGCCCGACCACACCGAGGACGAGCGTCGTGATCGTGGCGAGCCGCAGCGTGAGCCAGAACGACTGCCAGAGCGGCGGGGGCAGACCGAGAAACGTGGAGGCGGAGTCGGGCAAGAAGGGACAGAAGGATGAACCGCTATTTGACGCTGATGGCCGGCAACCATTCAAACCAAACCCGTCCTGGGGAGAAATCTGCCGTGGGCGGTGGAACGTGCGGTCAGGGCCGCGGTCCGGAGTCGGCCGTCGGCAGGCCTTGGAAGTGGCGCCGGGCGTCAGGATGGGTTTCGTTCAGGATCTCGAGGATCCGACGCTTCTCGTCCGCTTCCAGATAGGCGTAGCGACCGTGCGGATCGTCCTCGTGCAGCACCGCGTGGAGCCGGCCGAGAATGCGGTCCTTCAGCGGCAGGGGCAGGGCGCCGAACGCGTCGGAGTAAATCAGGAAGCTGCAGCGGTTGGCGAACAGCCGGCCGCGCAGCGACAGATCCTTGAGCGCGTCGCCGCGGCCGCTGCGGCGGGCGCCCGCGGCGAAGGCGTCGCGGAAGGCAGCGTGGCCCTGGATTCCCGCGGGCAGCGGGGCGGCCTGGCGGAACAGCAGGTGATCCAACACGTCCTCGACGATGCCGTCCCACTCTCCAGCGGACGATTCCTGGGTGGACGCAGTTGGCCGCCGCTGCGCCGCGAGGATGCGGCGGCCGCGATGCGCCGCGCGCGTCAGGCTGTTCTGCATCGCCATCTGATGCTCGAAGATCAACAGCGCCAGGACATCGCTCGTCGGCGCCGGGTAGCGCGAGGTGTCGAAAGCGCCTGGCAACTCCAGCGGCCGCTCGGCACTCGGTTGAAAGTGGATCTGCCCGTCGCGCTCCGCGGCGAACGCGTTCCCCTGGTGGCTCGGTTCTCCGCGATAACCCGTAACATACCAGCCGCCCCAGCGCCGATCGAAGGGGGTTTCGTCAGTGACATCGAAGGCCTCGCGTTCGGCCAGCGGTTCGCCGTTCACATCGGTCATCAGGCTGCGCGCGAACAGCTCGGGCACGTCTCGCCCGGCGGGACTGGCATGGCAGCGGAGACAGGACGTTTCGCGGACCAGGGTGCGGCGGGCGTCCCGCGCGTCCTGCGGATCGAATCCGTAGAAGACCGGCCCCGCTTCCGGATCGATGGCCGCGACTTCGATCAAGCCGCCCGGCACCCAGCCAACGTAGGCCGATTCCGAAAAATAAATCGCGCGCGGGTTCGCCGGCCGGATCAGGCCGCCCTGCAGACTCGTGCGGGAGAAGACGACGACCTGGCTCGCGATCGGAATCGTCAGCTCGCGGAGCACCGACTGAAGAATCTCGAGGTCCGAGCCGGCCAGCGTGATCTCCGATCGGGCAACGCGCTGCAACAGGTGAACGACCGGATCACGGAGGGCGGTTCGGGTCGGCAGAGCCGGCGGGACTCCGTGAGCGTCCGCCAGAGTGGCACCTTGAGCGCCCGCCCCGGCGGCAGCCAAAGCAAGAGCGGCCCCGAACAACAGCGAGACGGCAAGTTGGGCGTGGCGCGTCATGGCGACCGGCGACGCTTCAGTCGATGGGCACGCGGTAGCCGAAACGCTCGAAGATGACCCGGGCCTCGGGCCCGCGAAGAAACCGGAGAAAGCGGGCCGACGCGGGATTGCGTTCGCCTCTTAGGGTGATGACCGCGCCCTGCGTGAGCGGCGAATGGAGGGCGGCGTCAACTTCCTGCCAGCGGCCCTGGTTCGCGAGCCGGGGCGACAGCACGAGCGACATTGCCACAAACCCGGCGTCCGCATTCCCCGTTTCAACGAACTGCGCGGTCTGCGTGATGTTCTCGCCGATGACGATCTTGGGTTCGGCCTCCGCCCAAAGCCCGAGCCGGGTCAGGGCCTCGCGCGCCGCCATGCCGTAGGGCGCGGTCGTCAGGTTCGCGACCGCGATCTTCTGCGTCTGGGGATCGCGCACGACGGCTGCCACCGAGCTGACGTCGACACCGGGGCGGGTGGTCCACAGCACCAGGCGCCCGACCGCAAACGGGGTGAGGCTCGCCCGGTCCGCCAAACCCAGCGAGACGAGTTTCTCCGGGTACTCGAGGTCGGCCGAAAGAAACACGTCGAACGGCGCGCCGTTCTGGATCTGCGCCACGAGGGTGCCCGATGCGCCGGTGACCACCGTGACCTCGGTGGCCGGTTCAGCCTTCCGGAACTCGGCGTTCAGCGCTTCGAGCGCGTAAACCAGGTTCGCTGCGGCAGCGATCGACAGTTTCTCCGCCGCCGTGGCGGAAAGGGGGAGCAGGAAGAAGAGGAGGTAGAGGCGCATCACGGTTGGGCGAACGAGACGATTTCGAGGGACGACACGCCCCGGGCCCCGCGGGCGCCGCGTTTGTCGCCGGGCACGACGAGCCGAAACGGCGCGGCGGACGGCGGAAGCATCTGGCCGTCCTCCTGGTCGGCGAGGAGAATCGTGCGGTCGCTGAAGTTCGCGTCGAACTCCGCGAGCGAAAACAGCACCGCATATCCGTCCTTGCAGCGCACCATCACGCCGAGGGTGAGCGCGCTTCCCCGCATTTTCTCGCCGAGCGGTGCGCCGATTCGGGTCAGCAGTTCACGCACGGCGACTCCGGCGTAGTGGCGCTCCTTTTGGTCGGACATGTCGACGACCTTCAGCTCGGTCCGCGGCAGCGCCGCGATCTCCGAGGCCGTGAGGATCAGGGTCCTGCCCGGTGAAGCGATCGTGAGATTCGGTTCGGCCGCCAGCGCGGAAAGCGGCGGGACGATGAAGGCGAGAGTGAGCAGCGAGAGGCGAAGGAGGCGCATGGGGAGAAGCCGGGTTGGGGAAGGCAGGGAGGGGATCGAAGCAGGGTTGGGCCGATGCCCATTCAGGGAGGTGGATTCCTAGAAGCGCCATTCGAGTCGGGCGGTGAACTCGCGGCCGGGCTCCGGATAGCCCTCGCGCAGGGAGTGGTTGCGATCGAAGAGATTGCCGACCCCGGCATGGAGGCCGACGCCGTGCGGGAGCGAGGCGTGGACATTGAGGTGGGCGACCCCGTAAAGCGGGGCCACCACTCCATAGCTGGTGGAGTACCGGTCGGTCGCATACTCGACAGAAGGCTGCACGGACAGCCAGCGCAGGGGCCGGAGGGTGAGCGAGCCGAGCGCACGATCCCGCGGCGTGTCCGTCAGCCGGATGGCGGGACTGGTCTTGTTCTCCCGGACAAGGCGGGTGTAGCTGGCGGACCACGCGAGCCACTTGATCGGTGTCTGGCTCAACCCGATTTCGAGGCCGCTGTTTTCGACGCGGCCAAAGTTCTGCAGCTGGAACAACGGCGCGCCGGCCGGGGTGCGGGCGACATTGTCGACCTGGACGATCGCCTCGCGGAGCTGCCCCAGGAAGGCCGACGCCTGCAGGCGGAGACCATACGGCAGCGCCCCGTCATAGCCGACTTCGTAGTGTAGCGCGCGTTCCGGACGAAGGTCCGGGTTCGGCAGCGCCTGGCCCATCCGATACGAGTAGCGATCCTTGAGCGTGGGGAAGCGGGTCTTGCGGGCGACCGTCGCATGCCAGGTGTGGCCCGGGCGGGGGGTGAAGAAAACGCCGGCTTGCGGATTGGTGTTCGAATTGTCGTTGCCGGGAAAGTTGACGAAGCCGGTGCCGGAGCGGTTCTGCGCTTCCCGACTCCGGCGGCGCTCGAACGACACGCCGCCGACGACCGCGAGTGTCTCGCGCACCCGCCAGGTGTCCTCGATCGCCAGGGACGCCGTTTCATCGCGCATGGTCTGCACGGCCTGGCCGACGTTGTGCTCGCGA
>CAMAXB010000267.1 GCA_945862035.1 Opitutus sp. GAS368 | reverse complement strand
GAGACGACGAAGACGATGCGGGAACCGGCCTTCTTCCAGGTCATGAGCTGCTGGAGAAAGCGGCTGCGCGCGTCGGCCTCGACCTGCAGGCGCTCCTGCGCGACCAGCGAGTCATCGGGAAAGCTGCGGTGGTGCCGGAGGCTCTCCGTGTCCCAGGTGGCTTCCTGCACGTCCGGCCCCTCGAAAAGGGCCGCGGCCTCGTCGAGATCGCCCAGCCCGATGACCGCTCCGCAGCGTGCGAGGATGGCGGGCAGGACCGGCGATCCGCCCTCGGGCGTGGCGTCGCCCTCCCGCGCAAAGAGGCTGAACTCCTCGTCGAGCGACGCCGGCTCGATGAGCACGAGGTGGGTGCCCTTCGGCAGGTAATCGGCGATGCCCGTGCGGGCGGCCTCCAACTTGAGACGAGGGGAGGCGGTGATCGTGATCGACGCGACTTTTTCGCCGGAGCGCTGGGTGACGGGATCGAAGCCGCGGATTTCCTCGATCACGTCGCCAAAAAAATCGAGGCGGTACGGCTGGGTGGCGGTGATCGGGTACACGTCGATGATTCCGCCCCGGACGGCGTAGTGTCCGGGTGATTCGCAGACGGATTCGGAATCGTAGTCGAGGGCGTGGAGCTTCTCAAGGAGCCCGGCGAAGGCGTGCCCTTGGCCTGCGGCAAGGGTCATTTCCCGGGTCGCGAAAGCCTCCAGGGCGGGAACGGATTGGAGCAGTGCGGTGGGAGTGGTCACGGCTACCAGGGGCGGCGCGCCCGCGGTCCGGGTGGCGCGGAGCCGGCTCAGGACGGTGGTGCGGTCGGCGGAGGCGGCGAAGGCCTCGCGCATGTCGCGGCTGTCTGGCATGGCCTCGGGCAGGACGAGGACCTCGCAGCCCGACGGGGCGGCGTTCTGAAAAAAGGCGATGTCCTCCGCGAGCTGTTCCGCTTCCTTGAGTTCGTCCACGACGACAATCCAAGCGGGTGCATCCGGCCGGGCGCGGACGACCGCGGACACCACGGCGCCGCGGGCGGGCGGGCAGATGCCGGTGAGCTTGAGGCGCGGTGCAGCGGTGACGGCCATGAGGGGTGCAAGCAGGAGCCACGAAGTGCGCGGGTGCAACTCCCGGAATGAAATGCGCGGGCGCGCCGGCCGGGACGTCGTTTCCGCAGCGGTCCGAATTCGCCGGCTGGGCTGACTTTACGCCATTGATCGGGAGGGAAAAACGGGCGGCTTCCCATCCCCGCCGTGATTTGGTCCTAGATCGGATTAAAGAGTCCGTCCTGCGCAAGGAGGGCCATGCGTGCGGCCGCCTCCTCGGCGGCCTTCTTCGAGGGGCCCCGGCCGTTGCCCAGGCAGGAGTCCTTCAGAAAGACGCGGGCTTCGTACTCGCGGGCGTGGTCCTCGCCGCTGATGTGGATGACGTCGTAGCGCAGGGCCTGGTTGCCGTAGAGCGGCTGGACAATTTCCTGGAGCCGGCCCTTGGGATTCTCCTGCTCAAGCTGCGGAATGAGGCCCTCGTCGATGGGGCCATAGATTCCGAGCACGACGCGGCGAGTCGTGGGCAGGTCGCTGTCGAGGTAAAGGGCGCCAATCACGGCCTCGAGGGCATCCTCCAGGGCGGCGGCGCGGCGGCGACCGCCGCTCTGTTCCTCGCCGGTGCTGAGGAGCAGGCAGTGATCGAGGCCGATCTCGCGGGCGAGGCGGCTAAGGCACTCGCCCTTGGTGAGAGCGGCGCGGCGCTTGCTCAAGGCGCCCTCCCGATCCGTGGGAAAGCGCTCGAAAAGCGTCTCGGTCAGGATCATCTGCAGCACGGCGTCCCCCAGAAATTCCAGCCGCTGGTTGCTCTCGGGCTCCGAGGGGTGCTGCTGCAAATAGGAAGGATGCGTCACCGCCCGAACCAGCAAGGCCGGGTTTCTGAAGGAGTAGTCCAGACGGATCTGCAGGGCTTTTAGCTGTTCGAGACGATCAGACACGGGAGCGGTTAGGACGAGGCGCTGGCGTACCGACGCAGGCCCCGGTTAAAGACGGTGACGCCGAGAGCGAACCACACGGCGGTGGTGACGGCGAGCCAAAGGAGGTGCTGGGGTTCGAATCCGTGGAGGAGGGTGCGGGCGGGCACATTGCTGACCACCACGGCCGGCAACAACCAGACAAAGATCAGATTGGCGGCCCCGCGGAACGCTTCCCGCGGCAGGCGCGAAAACTCCATCAGTGTGAAATAGCTCCCTTCAATGCCCTGGCTGGCGCCGAGCCAGAAAGTCAGGGAAACGATCGCGAGCAGCGCCCCGTAGTGGATCAGGATGCCGCAGCCGATCATGAGGACATAGCTGCCGATCTGGAGGAGCGATGGCTCCAGTCCGAGCTGGCGCACGGCGTAGATGATCACGCCGACCGCGACGACCGTGTTGGCCAGGCCGTCGAGGTCGAGCTTGCGGGTCGAGACCATGAACAAGGGGTTACCCGGTTGGGCGAGGAAGAAATCGAAGTGACCGCTGCGCACGTTGCGGGCGAACTCGAACAGGTTGCTCCAGAAGAAACCCATGATGAAGCGCTGGACGAGCATGGAGGTGCCGACGAGGAGCAGCATCTCGTACTGGCTCCACCCGGCAATTTCGTCCGTGTGGGCATAGATGACCGCGACCAAGAGCAGGTTCACCGCCATCCAGAGAAACTCGACCAGCGACCACATGATGAAGTCGAAGCGAAACATCATGGTCCGCACGACCGAGTAGCGGGCGCAGGCGAGCCAGATGCGGAGGTAACTGAGGAGGCTCATGATTGATTTTCGATTCTCGATTTTCGAATTTCGATTTCAGCCACCGGCAGAATCGACCGCATCAGGATCGAGTGGTCTCCATACGAAAGTGTGCGGTGCAGTGCCATTTCGTCTAAAATCGAAATTCGAAATTCCAAAATCCAAAATCTCCTATCCCCCCACCGCCGTGTGCCGGCGGAGGCCCCGGCGCCAGAGGAAATTGGCTATCCCGAGCAGGGCGATTACCCAGAAAAGCTGCAGGGCCAGGCCCTCGATGGCCTGCGCCTGGTCGAGACGGCCGGTGAAAATCGCCGAGGGAAAGTACATCTGGTAGTAGTAGGGCAGAAACTGGGAGATCCGGAAGAACCAAGCTGGCATCAGATCGAGGGGAAACATCTGCCCGCCGAGCACGGTTTCAATGGCGAGCGACAGAATGACGAAGGACTGGATCTCAAGGAACCAGAACGTCAGCAGGCCGAAGCAGTAGGCGATTGTGAACTGGATGATCGCGGCCATCAGTGCGGCCGGCACCCCAAGTAGGATTCGCCAGGTCTCGTCCGGAAAGACGAGGTAGTCGCGCAGCAGGGGGAAGGCGAAAAGCAGGGGCACCAGCGCGAGCAGGCCGGAGACGAGGCGGGCCGCAACGAAGATGCTGAAACGATACAGGTAGTAATTGATCGGCTTGAGGAGGAACTGGTTGATGAGGCCGTTCCGAATTTCCTCGCTGATCTGGTAGTCCTCGTTGAAGGCCCCGATGAAGAACTGCATCAGCAGCAGGACGACGAAGTACGTCAGCGTCTGGTTCAGATCAAAGCCGCCGATCGTGGCCTGACCCTTGTAGGCCGCGCCCCAGAGAATGAAGACAAAGGCGAGGTGAAAGACCGAGAACACCGCCCGTACGCCAAAGGTCCACCGGTAGACGATGTTGCTCTGCAGCCCGATCAGGAAGGCATGGCGGTACTTGGTGAGGGCGGGGAACATCGGGTTAATGACCAATGACCAATGAACAATGACCAATGGTCAGCGGTGCGGCGGAAAAATCCGAATGACGAAATCCGAAGGACGAACGCCTGCAGACGGCGACCGTCGCCGGGGAGGCCGGATCGAGCTCATTGGTCATTGGAAATTGGGCATTGGACATTTGATCGGCCGCTTTCGTCACGGATATCTCACGGCGGATGGCGGGCTGGCCTCTGGCTTCTGGCCTCCGGCCTCTGGCTTCGCTCCGACCTCTGACTTCTGATCTCTGACCTCTGGCTTGAGCCCGAAGCGCTTGATCACTTCCTTCGCCAGATTGCGGTAGGCGGTCGAGCCCGGGGAAAGCGGGTCGTAGGCGAAGATGGTCTTGCCGAAACTGGGAGCTTCGCTGAGGCGGATGGTGCGGGGGATGACGGTCTCGAAGATCTTGTCGGGGAGGTGCTGCTTCACCTCGTCGACGAC
>CAMAXB010000266.1 GCA_945862035.1 Opitutus sp. GAS368 | reverse complement strand
TCGAGCAGTTGCTCGCCGACATTCCGGTCTCGCGGAGTGCGCTTTTCCGGCGCTTCAAGGAGCACCTGGGCCGCTCGCCGAAGAAGGAGCTCTCGCGCGTGCGGCTGGAGCGAGCGAAGGCGCTGCTGACCAATTCAACCCTCTCGGTGGAGGAAATCGCCCGTCAGACCTTCCAGACGGACTCCAAGCACTTCATCTCGGTGTTCCGGCGCGCAACGGCGACGACGCCGATGGTGTACCGGCGCCAGCGGGCCTATCACCAGCTGTAGCCCCGCGTCCGCGGGGCTACAGCTGATTTGAAATCTGAAATTTCAGATCTGAGATTCCTGCCCCGGCCGGGGGCAGGAACCGCGATCAGAATTCGAAATTGAAGCGGACGACCGGGTTCCAGTCGGCGGCGCCGTCCGACAGGCCGCGGTAGACCGCGAAGTCCCAGGACATGAATGCGTTGATGGAGTAGGCCAGGCCCGCTCCAAGCACGCCTTCCCAAGGCGCGCCGCCGGAGGACTTGGCGACGTAAGCCTCGCCGTAGGCGCTGAAGGCCCCGGTCAGCGGGATGCCCACGCTGGACGAAGCGTACCAGTAGCTGTCGTAGCCGTCGTCGGCATCATTGCGGGCGAGGTCAAGGCCCGCCATGACGTTGAGGATCGCTCCGGACCCGAGATCGGCCTCCCAGGGCACGATCAGGCCGCCCTCCACGGAATCGTTGCCGACGCCGCCGGAGTTGGTGGGCAGCTTGAGGTAAGGTATCACCGCAGCCGATACGCCGAGGGACTCGTCCTCGTAGAACGTGTACTTGCTGCGCACGAAGAGGTCGCCGAGGCCGGAATTGCGCTCCTTGAGCCCGCCGCTGGTCACGCGCTGGCTGAGGAAGAGCTCCACGCCGATCTGGGCATCCCAGTTCGCGGTGAGGCCGGTCGAGAGAAACGTCGAGGCCGCGGCCACGGCCGTGAAGCGATCTCCGCCCGCGCGATCAACGGTGAGCGAAAGGGCGTCCATCTCGATCAAGAAGCGGCCGGGGGCCACGGTGTGGGGCACCTCGGTGGTTCGGGCGTGGGCGAATCCGGCGCTCAGGGCCAGCAGGACGAAGACCAGGCGGAAGGACATGATGAGGGGGAAGTGGTTAAACGGCTCAGATCGTCGCATTTTGCCGGCGATGAAACGGTAAGTTGCTTCGAGGGGCCGGATTGGATTGAAAGGGAACTTTTCCGGGAAAAAATTGAGGGATCAAGGCCGGGATGTTCTTGGTTTCTAATCAGGTCACGCTGGGTCTGGTTGGCAAGGGTGACCAATGAGGGGCCCGGTGCGTGGGTGTGGCAAGTGGCACCAAGCGGGGGTGTTGCCAACCCGGAGCAAGCCTGAATCATGGCGTGCCCGTTCGCAGCCCTGACCCCTCGTGGAAACTCCCGGTCCCTTTCTCCTTACTCCTCCGCGCACGGAGGAGGTACCCTTGGTCATCGATTCGCCGCACAGCGGCATGGAATGGCCCGCGGATTTTCGCCCGCTCGCCTCGCGGGCGGCGATCCTTTCCACCTGGGACGCCTGGGTGGATGAACTCTGGGCGGGTGCCCCGGACGTCGGGGCCACGCTGCTGGCGGCGCGTTTTCCCCGGGCCTATGTCGACGTGAACCGCGCGGCGACCGACATCGACGAGGAGATTCTGGATGCGCCCTGGCCTGGCCCGGTCTCGGCCACCGACTACACCCGCCGCGGCATGGGGCTGATCCGCCGCTACGCCCTGCCGGGGATCCCGATGTATGACCGCAAGTTGAGCGTCGCCGAGGTGCGTCGGCGGCTGGATCAATGCTATCATCCCTATCGCGATGCGCTCCGGCGCCTGATTGACGACCTCCATCTCCGGCACGGCGTCGTGTGGCATGTGGACTGCCACTCGATGAAGTCGCGCGGGAATGAGATGAACATCGATTCGGGCGAGGCGCGGCCTGACTTCGTGGTGAGTGACCGGATGGGGACGACGTGCGACCCGGCCTTCACCGCCTGGACGGCGGAATTTCTGCGTGGGCTGGGCTATTCGGTGCAGATCAATGATCCCTACAAGGGAGGCGATCTGGTGGCCGCATTCGGCGCGCCCTCGCGCCGCCGGCACAGCCTGCAGATTGAAATCAACCGCGGGCGCTACCTTGACGAGGCGGCGTGCGCGAAGGGATCCGAGTTTGCCTTGGCCCAGGCCAGTCTCACCCGTTATCTCGCGGCGGCGGTGGTGTGGATCAGGACCCATTCTGCATGAAGACCCTGTCCGCTTCGGCCGAAACGCGTTTTCAACGGGCTCTGAACCGGGTCGAGCGGGTCGGTAATGCGCTGCCTCATCCGGCGACCCTCTTCCTCGGACTGAGTGTGCTCGTGGTCGTGGTTTCGTGGGCGCTCTATCAGGCGGGGTTGCAGGTAGTGCACCCGGTGACCGGGAAGACCGTGGTCACGGCGAACCTGCTCTCGGTCGAGGGGCTGCAGCGGATCATCCTCGGGGTGCTGCCCAATTTCATCGGCTTCGCCCCGCTCGGCTCGGTCCTGGTGAGCGTGCTCGGCCTCTCGGTTGCCGAGCATAGCGGGCTGTTGTCGGCGATGGTGCGGGTGGTGGTGAACGCAACGCCTGCCCGCATCCTGACCTGGGTCGTGGTCTTCACGGGGACGATGTCCCATTCGGCGGGCGATGTCGGCTATGTGCTGCTGCTGCCCCTGAGTGCGGCGCTGTTCCACAGCGTGGGCCGGCATCCGCTGACGGGTCTGGCCGCGGCGCTGGCCGGGGTCTCTGGCGGATTTGCCGCGAACCTGCTCCTCTCGCCCACGGATGTGATTCTGAGCGGCCTTACGCAGGAGTCGGCGCGGCTGATTGACGCGGCCTATGTGGTGACGCCGATGGCAAATTACTACTTTCTGGCGGCCTCGGTTTTTCTGGTGACTGCCACGGGCACCTTCGTGACCGAGCGCTTCGTGGAACCGCGGCTGGGCCGGTACACGGGTGAGGTTGTGCCCGAGCCGATTGTTCCGTTGACGGCGGCGGAGCGCCGGGGTCTGCGCTGGGCCGCGCTCGGGCTCGCGGTGCTGGCGGCCGGGATCCTCGCGGGGCTCCTGCCCGAGGGCGGCTTTCTCCAGAATCCAAAAAAACCGGGTTTCGTCGGGTCCTACTTTGTCGAAGGCTTGGTGTTCTTCATCTTCCTTTTTGGCCTGGTGCCCGGCGTGGCCTATGGCATCGGGGCGGGGACGATCCGCAGTGACAGCGACGTCTATAAGGGCATGCAGAAAAACCTCGAGCTGATGGCGAGCTACATCGTGGTCGTCTTCTTCATTTCCCAATTCATCAACCTCTTTGGCCAGACCCGGCTGGGTGTGATCCTAGCGATCAAGGGGGCGGCGTTCCTGCAGGAGGTGGAACTCGGGGCGATTCCGCTGATGCTCGGGCTGGTGGTGCTGACGATGACCGTAGACATCGTGTTCGGTTCGGCCTCGGCCAAGTGGGCGATCCTGGCGGCGGTGTTTGTCCCGATGTTTATGCTGCTCGGCTACACCCCGGAACTGACGCAGGTGGCCTATCGCGTGGGCGACAGCATCACCAACATCATGTCGCCGCTGTCGTCGAACTTCCCGCTGATCCTCCTGTTCGTGCAGCGTTACGCGCCCAAGGCCGGCATGGGCACGACGGTCGCGCTCTTCATGCCGTATTCACTCTGCAACTTCATTTGCTGGAGTCTGTTCCTGGTGGTCTGGCTCCTGCTCGGCTGGCCGGTGGGACCCGGCGCGGGGATTTACCTCACGGGACCGTGAAACGATCCTCAGCACGTGTTGACAGGAGGTAACGGAGGAAACGGAGCCCAGGCGATTCCTGATGCTCCGTTCTCTCTGTTCCCTCCTGTGCAAACAGATCGGTCTGTCTCGGGCACAAAAAAGCCGGCGGCCTTGCGGCGCGCCGGCGGGGGAGGAAGAGCGATCGCCTTAATCGCCGCGGCGGGGCGTGGAGCGCTCCGGCATCGGGAGAGGGCCGGTGCGCGACGGCATTGGCGGGTAGCCCGGGGTCGTGAAGCTGGGCAGCAGGTCCTTGATCTTGACCGCCTGGCCGGTCTCGAAGCAGCGGTTGGCCGCGAGCCCGGTGAGGATCGAGGCGGCGCCGCCGCGCTCGTCGGAGGCGCGCATGTATTTGTCCGCGGGCGGATTGGGCAGGAAGACCT
>CAMAXB010000265.1 GCA_945862035.1 Opitutus sp. GAS368 | reverse complement strand
GATAATCCGGCGAGGGCACGACATGGTGGGCAAAGGCGAAGGTGGCGAAGGGCACGCTCTGGCGGTCGGCCACGCCCCGGTTGAGTGGAAACAGGTAGCTGGAGACGAGGAGATCGGCCGTGGCCACCTCGCGGTCAAGGATGGCAGCGGTCTCCGGGAGATGCTGGCCAAAGGCCCGGTACACCTCAAGCAGCTGCCCCAGCGGTGTCCGCCGGGCCATCAGCCGTCCCATCCAGAAGCGCAGATCCGGATGGGCTTGGCTGGTCATCGCGGGGATGAAGGAGATGCCCGCCCCCTCGATCTCGCGCTGGAAGGCCGGCAGCGCTACGTAGCCAACCGTATGCCCCGCCCGCAGCAGCGCCCGACCGAGCGCGATCAGGGGGTAGATGTCGCCGGTCGAGCCGTGGGAGGTGAGAATGACGCGCATGGCGGGCAGAGCAGCGGAAGGGGCGCGGGCAACGCGGGGCCGGACCATCACCATCGCCCGGCTGGGCGCAAGCGTGACGAACGGGTTACCCGCCGGCCAGAAGGCCGCGCAGTTCGGTCTCCGGTTCCTCGTGGTCCTGGGCCACGGCGAGTGCGAGGGCCTCCTCCAGCACCGGACGGGCATCGGCGGTCCGTCCCATCCGCAGCAGTAGCTTCCCGAGCAGGATGCGCGGCATCATCCAGTCCGCCTTGCGCGCGGCACAGAAACTGTAGTGCAGGGCGGCCTCCTCGGTCTTGCCCTCAGTGTCCAGGGCCTGCGCCAGGCTGAAGCGAAAGAGTTCGTTCTCCGGCTGCTGGGCGACCAGCGCCGCAAAGCGTGCCGATCTGGGCGGCAGGCTCATGCGTCCTCCACCAGGATCAGCACGGCAGTCGAGTTGTCCGGACCGCCCCGGGCGTTGGCCCAGCGCACCACCTCGACCAGACGACCCTGCAGCGGAGTCGGCCGGATAAGCACGCGCAGGAGATCCTGCTCGGTGAGCATACACGTCACCCCGTCGGTCACAAAAAAATAAAGATCGCCCGGGGCGACCGGGAGCGTCTGTACGTCGACCGCCGGCGGGGTCGGCTGCCCAATGCAACGGGTGAGGGCGTTGCGGTAGTGCTCGTGGACGAAGACCTGCTCGCCCTTCGCCCGGCGCTGGCGGGCCTCATTCTCGACCGAGTGATCCTCCGTGAGCAGGGTGAGTTCATCCTCGCGGATTCGGTAGCAGCGGGAATCACCGATATTGGCCAGGAGCAGGGCGTGGTTCCGAAACACGCCAAACGTGAGCGTGGTCCCGATGCCGACACTCGGGCTCATCGTCTGACCCAGCGCGCCAACTTCCGTATTGGCGGTCAGGGCAATGGGGACCAAATCATCCGCCTCCATGGGACTGGCGGCAGCAAGGGAAGCGGCCACCACGTCGAGCGCGCGTTGCGCCGCCTCGGCTCCGCCGGGCAGACCGCCGACGCCATCCGCCACCCCGTAGGCAGCGCGCTCGTCATCGCGGAGAAAGCGGTCTTCGTTCTGACGACGGACACAGCCAATGTCGGTGAGCGCGGCAGAACTGAGTCTCATAAGTCCCGCCCAGCTTAGCGCCTCGCCCGCATCAAACGAAAGGCTGAAATCGCTCGGTGCGGTTTTGCGCCGTCATGCGTACGTAGTCCTGCTGAGGCAGACAGTCCAGAAACAGGCGGCCGTAAGGCTTGGTCACGACCCTCGAGTCGAGCAGGGTGATGACTCCGCGGTCCTTGGCCGTCCTGATCAGGCGCCCGATGCCCTGACGGAAGCTGATCAGGGCGTCGGGCAGCGTGAGTTCGTTGAAGGGGTTGCCCCCGCGCTCGCGAATCCACTCTGTGCGGGCTTCGAGCACTGGGTGGGTCGGGACCTCGAAGGGAAGCCTCGTGATAATCACCTGGCTGAGCGCATCGCCCGGCACATCGATGCCCGTCCAGAAACTATCCGTACCGAAAAGGATTCCGTTTCCCGCTGCGCGCAATTGCCTTGCGAGTTCCGTCCGCGAGTGGTCCCGGCCCTGCATGAAGAAGGGCCGACGGGCGCCGTCGAAAATCGGTTCCAGCTTTTCGGCGACCGCCCGCATGTCGTGATAACTCGTGAACAGCACGAGGGAACCGCCCTGCGTGCGGCGGCAGCAGAAATCGATGTAGTCGGACAGGATCTCAAGCGAGAGCCGCGCGTCCTGCGGTGAGGGCGCCGGAATGTCCGAGGCCACGAAGACCCGCATGCGCCGCTCGAAGTCGAAAGGGGAGTGCTCAATCGCCGTGCGCACGCCTTGCGCGCCGATCCGCTCCTGAAAGGGCTCGATGCGCCCCCCCATTGCGAGGGTGGCGCTGGTGCAGATGACCGAGGTCTGCCGCTCCAGCAAAGTCTCGCGGAGAAAGGGCGCCACATCGATCGGTGCCGTCCGCAGCGTCACGATGGTCTGCCGGCGTCCGCTGCGCTCCACCCAGTAGACAAATTTCTCCTGCTCCGCCACCGCGAGGAATTGCTTCAGCGTCGTCTGGTAGGTCCGGATCTTCGTCGCTTGCTCAAGCAGTTCGTCACGCTCGCGTCCATCGTCCATGTGGTCGGCCCGGGTACGCACCGCCTTGTGCAGCGCGAGCAGCGGTCCATCCAGCCAGGCCTCCGCAAAGCCCTCCTCGCGGACGCGCACGATGGCCTGCTTGGTCAGCAGGCGTTCATCGAGAAAGGCGAAGAACTGGTGCGAGGCCTCCAGCGCATCGCCGACCAGCTGCCGGTCGGTGGCGTCGCCGTGCCGCTGCAGCAGGCCCTTCTTTGTCTTTGGGTTGTAAAGGTGGCGCAGGAGACGCTCGGTGCCATAGCTGCTCAGCCGCACGCCGAAATGCTCGGTCGCGACCTCCGGCACGGTGTGGGCCTCGTCGAGCACGACAAAGTCGTCGGGAAAAAGCACGCCGCGCCCACTGCCCTTGTCCGCCGCGCTGGCGTTGATGTGGGTGAACAAGAGTGAGTGATTGACGATCACCAGGTTCGCGCTGCGGATGCGGGCGCGCGCGCGCTGGTAGAAGCACTTGTCGCAGTCGCAGTACTTGCGCGCACAGGCGGAGGAGTCGGCGTTGACCAGTTCCCATACCTCGGGTGCCGGGGTGGGCGTGAGTTCGTGCCGCAGGCCCTCGGCCGTGGTCTCGGCCCAGGCTGCGATGCGCTGGAGCTCCGCGTGCTCCGGCGTCGCAAAGAGCTCGTGCTTGTCGCGCAGCGCCGTCGCGAGCCGGGTGGGACAGAGGTAGTTCGCCTTGCCCACTAGCACGGCCGCCTTGAATCCGGCGTAGCGCTCCAGTTCCGGCTCGCCCGCGAGGATGCGGCGGCACAGGGGCAGATCCTGCTGTTCCAGCTGCTCCTGCAGGGCGATGGTGTGCGTCGAGACGATCAGCTGGCGGCTTTGGTCCACCGCGTGGATGATGCCGGGCAGCAGATAGGCGAGGGACTTGCCCACGCCGGTGCCGGCCTCGAAGAGGAGCGCATCGTCGTCGTGCATCGCGGCCGCCACGGCGCGGGCCATTTTTTCCTGCTGGGGGCGGTGCTCGAGCTTGAGCGTGGCGCAGAGCCAGCCGGTCTCCGCAAAAAGCTTGGCCGCGAGCGCCGGCGCCCGCGAGGGGGGCGGGGGCGGCGGCAGCGCGTCGGAGTCATCGCGAAGGCCAATCATGAACGGGCCAGCGTTGGCCAGACCGGCTCAAGCGCAAGCAGGGAGCGCGGTCCGTCCGCTGCGATCGTTGCGAACCCACAGGGTTGCACCGGGTCAGAACGGGAAATAGCATTCCCCGAATGCACGCCTCCTGGACCGAAACCCTGGCCGATTTCCTCCGGCGCGAGCCGGGCGTCGAGGCCGTGCGGCTCGACCCGGAAACGCGCACGGTGAAGGTGGCCACGCTGGGCGAGGTCGATCTCGCCGCGATTCAGGCGCGGCTCACCGAAATTCTGGGGCAAGTTGTCGCCGAGGTCTCCTGTGACGCAGCGGTGCCTGCGGGTTTCGTGCTGCGACGTGACGGGGCGGTGACGGAGCTAGCCGAGGTGAGCTGTGCGACCGCGCCCAAGTTTTGGAAATGGCGCGAGTTTGCCTGGCCCGAGCCCGAGGCGGCCGAGGCGCGTGAACCGGAGTGGAAGGCGCTCGCCTGGTTTGCCGGGGCGTGCGGAGTCGTCGGTTTGGCGGCGGCCTTGACAAAGCAGCTGGGGGTCGGCCCGACCTGGACGTCGACTGCGCTTTACGCGGTCGC
>CAMAXB010000264.1 GCA_945862035.1 Opitutus sp. GAS368 | reverse complement strand
CCAGGAAGGCCAAGGGAGCCAGTCCGGCGGCGCGTCCGGCTCCGGAGGCCAGCCTGGTGGTGGTCGTACTCCTCGCAGCCTCGCGCAGGGCGGCGGACAGCCCCAGCGCGGCGGCGAGGCCAATGCCGGTGGCGGGGGCGGCGGAGGCGGCGGCTTTGACTTTGGCGGCGTCTTGAATGGCGGTGCGTTCAGTGGCGATGACTACGGGGCAGGCCCGATCACGGGCGAGGCCTTTGCCGGGTGGTCCGACCGGCTGCGGGATGTCGAGGAGTTGATCGACGAGCCGGGTTTGCGCTCCGACGTCGCCCAAGCCCGCGAACGCGCGCGGCTGCTGCGACGCGAGTTTCGCCAGGATCTGAAGAAGCCCGACTGGGCGGTCGTCGAATTGGAGATCGTGCGCCCGCTCGTGGAAGTGCGCAACCGCGTCGCTCAGGAACTCGCCCGCCGCGAGTCCAAGGACTCCCTCGTGCCGATCGATCGCGACCCGGTGCCGAACCGCTACGCGGATCAGGTCCGCAAGTACTACGAGGAACTCGGGAAGGACAACCCGCCATGAGTCCCGTTTCCCTCGCCCGTCTGCCATCCGGTCTCCCGTCTCCGGTCTCCCGCCTCCCAGCGATTCGCTCCCGCCTCCCAGCGATTCGCTCCCGTCTCCAAGGTGGAGCGCGTTGTCCTCGACGCGCTGGCTCGAGCGTCGGCCACCAAACCAGCGGCTTGGGGGCAAGTCGCTCCACCTTTAGCCGCTCCACCTTTTCCACCGCGGGGATCTTGCGATGATCAACGCCGTCGCCCTCCTCAGTTTCTCCGCGCAGAACTGGCTTTGGCCAGCGGTCACCTTCGTGGTCGCGGCTACGGCCCTGGTGATCTGGAGCTACCGCGCCCCCGGCCCGGTCGGCCCCCTGCGCGGCGTGTGCCTCGCGCTCAAACTGCTGGGCCTGGCCGCGCTCGCCCTGTGCCTGCTCGAGCCGACCTGGACCGGCCAGCGCGCGCGTCCCGGTTCCAATTTCTTCGCCGTGCTGGCGGACAACAGCCAGGGAATGCAGATCAAGGACCAGGGCGCCAGCGTCACGCGCGGCGAGACCCTGCAGGCGCTGGTGGATCCCGCGCGCTCCGACTGGCAGGCAACGCTTGCTGACACCTTCGAGCTCCGCCGCTACACCTTTGATGGCCGCCTGCAGCCCACGCGCGACTTTCGGGAACTGATCTTCGACGGCCGGTCCTCCGCCATCGGCGGCGCGCTCAAGACGCTCGCCGAGCGTTTTCAGGGGCGTCCGCTGGGCGGCGTGCTGCTGCTGACTGATGGCAACGCCACCGATCTTGCCGGCATGGTCGCGGATGTCACGGGCCTGCCTCCGATCTATCCCGTCGTCATCGGGCGGCGTGGGCCGGCGCGCGATCTCGCCGTGCAGCAGGTCCAGGTGAGCCAGAGCGCCTTTGAGGATGCGCCCGTGACCATCCAGGCCGACGTGGCCGCCACCGGCTTCACCCGGGAGCCCGTCACAGCCCGCCTGCTCGACCAGGACGGGCGTCTGGTGGAAGAGCGCACGCTCGACGGACGCGCGGATGGCGCGATCCTGCCGTTCCGCTTCCAGCTCAAGCCCGAGCGGCCGGGCCTTTCGTTCTATCAGGTCGAGGTCGGCCCGCAGGACGGTTCCCCCGTGGCGCCGGCGGCGGGCGCGGCGGTGTCCGGCCCGACCGAGGAAGCCACGACCGTGAACAACCGCCGGGTGATCGCCGTGGATCGCGGCCAGGGCCCGTACCGTGTGCTGTACGTCACGGGACGCCCCAACTGGGAGTTCAAGTTCCTCAACCGCGCGGTTTCCGAAGACCGCGAGGTGGAGTTGGTGGCCCTCATTCGCGTGGCCAAGCGCGAGCCGAAATTCGATTTCCGCGGCCGGGCCGGCGAGACGAGCAACCCCCTGTTCCGCGGCTTCGGCAATCAGGCGCCGGAGGAGGTTGAGCGCTACGACCAGCCGGTGCTCGTGCGGCTCAACACCCGCGACGAGTTCGAGCTGCGCAGCGGGTTTCCGCGTACGCCGGAGGATCTCTACGGCTACCACGCCGTCATCCTGGACGATCTTGAGGCCGGTTTCTTCAGCGCTGATCAGTCCATGCTGCTGCAGAAGTTCGTGTCGGAGCGGGGCGGCGGGCTGCTCATGCTCGGGGGGATGGAATCATTTCAGGAGGGCTCGTACCAGCGGACGCCGATTGGCGAGATGCTGCCGGTCTACCTCGACCGTCCGGAGGATCCGCTGCCTTCCGGTGCCGTGCGCTGGCAGATGGCGCGCGAGGGCTGGCTGCAGACTTGGGCGCGGCTGCGCGACAACGAGGCCGAGGAGCGGGAGCGCATCGATACGCTGCCCGCGTTCGAGGTCATCAATCGCGTGAGGGCCGTGAAGCCCGGCGCGAGCGTGATCGCGACCGCGCAGGACGCGGAGGGCGGGGAGGTGCCTGCGCTGATCGTGCAGCGCTTTGGCCGCGGCCGCACCGGCGCACTCACCATCGGCGACTTCTGGCGCTGGGGCATGCAGGACGCCACCGCCCGCGTCGACATGGACAAGGCCTGGCGCCAGACGGTGCGCTGGCTGGTTTCGGATGTGCCCGCGCGCGTCGAGCTGTCCATCGAGGCCGAGGCCGGCGATGCCAACGGCGCCGTCCGCGTGCAGGTCCGGGTGCGCGACGCGAAGTTCCAGCCGGTCGATGACGCCACCGTCGCAGTCGAGGTCACCCCCGTGCTGGCGGAGGGAGTGTCGGTTCCGGTCAAGCTCCTTGCCGAAGCGTCCCTCACGGAAGCGGGACTCTATGAAGTGACCTTTGTCCCGCGCCTGACGGGCGGATACCGGGCGGCGGCGGTGGCGACGAATGCGATCGGCGCGGAGGTCGGGCGGGACGAGGCCGGCTGGAGCACGGATCTGGCGGCCGAGGAGTTTCGTTCACTCACGCCAAATGTCGCGCTGCTCGAGGACCTCGCGCGCCGGACGGGCGGCGAAGTGATTGAGGCCGGCGGTCTCCCCGCGTTTGTCCGCAGCCTGCCCGAGCGCAAGGTGCCCATGATGGAAACCTGGTCCTATCCGCTCTGGCACACGCCCTGGATGCTGGCCTTCGCGCTCGCGTGCCTGCTGACCGAGTGGGGCCTGCGCCGTTGGAAAGGACTCCCGTGAACGCGCGCAGGGCATGGACCTGTCTCCTCGCGACTCTCTTGGTCGCGTCACCTGGACGGACGCAGTCCCCAGAGGCCGCCCCGGCGGCGACCTCCGCATCTGCCGCGGCCGCCGCAGCGGCACCGGCACGGGCCACGCAGCCCACCGCCATCGTGGTCCTGGGGGCCGGTGGTGAGACGCCTTACGAGGAAACCTTTGCGAAGCAGGCGGGGCTCTGGAAGGACGGCGCCGTGCGCGGGGGAGCGCGGCTCGTTTTCATCGGGGAGGAGGCCGCCGTGGAGGGAGCGCCCGATGACCTCACGCGCCTGAAAACAGCCCTCGCGGCGGAAGCGCGCGGCGGAACGGAACCGCTCTGGCTGGTCCTGCTGGGTCACGGCACCTTTGACGGTCGTGTGGCGAAGTTCAATCTGCGCGGACCGGATTTGACCGCGACCGAGCTGGCGCTCGACCTGCAGCCCTTCACGCGTCCGCTGGTGATCATTAACGCCGCCTCCGCCAGCGCCCCGTTCATGAACCTGCTGAAGGGCCCGGACCGGATCGTCGTCACGTCGACGCGCAGCGGCTACCAGCAGAACTATGCCCGCTTCGGGCTGTATCTGGCGGAAGCGATTGCGGATCCCCGGGGGGATCTGGACAAGGACGGGCAAACCTCGGTGCTCGAAGCCTACATTTCTGCGGCCCAGAGCGTCGCTGAGTTCTACAAGACGGAGGCCCGGCTGGCCACGGAGCATGCGCTGCTCGACGACAATGGGGACGGCCGCGGAACTCCGGCTGACTGGTTCCGCGGTGTGCGCGCCGTGCGTCGTCCGGCGGAGGGCGTCGCGCTGGATGGCACGCGGGCGCACCAGCTCCACCTGCTGCCCTCGGCCGCCGAGCGGGCCCTCTCGGCCGAGGTGCGCGTGAAGCGCGACGAAATTGAGCGCGAGATTGCCCTGCTGCGGGAATCGAAGGACCGAATGCTCATCGACGAATACTACCGCCAGCTGGAGGCCAAGTTCATCGAGCTTTCCAAGCTCTACCAAGCGGCGGAGCGGGGGACCTGAGCTCAGCGGCATGGCGGGCTTGGTGAACGGACGGACCGGCTGGGCTGCGGAACTTCGGAATGAAACCGGACTCGCCTCGTGGCC
>CAMAXB010000263.1 GCA_945862035.1 Opitutus sp. GAS368 | reverse complement strand
TCCCGTCAAGAGTGGGGCGAGCCGATTGCCGCCCATGATTTCCACCCGCCGCCGCGTAGAGTATGCCTCGGGCTACCTTGAGCTGGGCCTGACCGCCGCGGCGGCCGAGGAGTTGGCAGCGATCGATCGGGCGGAGGAAGATCAGCCGGAAGTCCTCCGAGTGAGGACCGAGTACCTGATGCAGGCCCGTGAATGGGTGCGGTTGGTCAAGGTGGCGACGGACATGGCGGGCCGGCTCCCGGATGAGGAGGCGGGCTGGATTGCCTGGGCCTATGCGCTGCGCGAGCTGAACCGGATCGGGGAGGCGCGGAGCGTGCTGCTCACGGCGGAGTTGCGGCACGGCAAGACCTGCGGGGTGCTGCACTACAATCTGGCCTGCTACGCCTGCCTGCTGGGGGAGCGCACGGAGGCGATGCGGCGACTTCGCCGCGCGCTCCGGCTGAGTGCGGACTGGCGGGAGGCTGCGCTCGGCGATTGCGACCTGCAGCCCCTCTGGCCGGAGATTTCCCGAATGAAGTAGACCGAATCGGAAACGGGGACAGGTCCCCTCAGATCGGCACCGGAGCCTCAGGGCATCGAGTCGGACACCATGCGAATCTTCGGCAGCGCCTCCGCTTGGCGGACCAGCTGCTGGTGGGTTTGACGCACGTCTTTCTCGGTCATGATTTCGCGCTGCTGCCGAGCTTCGCGCAGACGTTCCTGCTGCTGCGCCGGCGTCAATCGCGCCCAGGCCTCCCGCGATAGGCCGGACGGTTGTGATGCACAGCCAACGTGGATCACGCCGATCAAGAGCAACGCCAGCAAGGTGAGGGAAGATTTCATGGAAGAAGAGAAAGCCTGCCAAGCCGTGGCGACCGACTTGCTCCTGTCAATGCTTGGCCTGCGCCCGTCGGATGACCGACACCTAGGAAAGTGTAACAATGAGCGGCCTGGCCCGAATGGCGCAAAATTAAGGGGGTGGATCGTCTCCGAAACAGAATCAAAGTCGTTGGCTCTCAACCAAGGTGTCTTCCTTAACTTAGCGCCATTCCGGCCTGGCCCCGTCGGATTGCCGAGCCCGCCGAATTTGCATCGCGTCGTTCCAAGGCCTACGGTTGAAACGTGGGTCACACTCGCATCGCATGAACGCTCTCGCTCGTGTTGGTTTCGTTGTCGCCGGCTCCCTGCTGTCCTCCGCTCCCGTCTCTGTCCTAGCCCAGCCCAACCCTCCCGCGTCGACACCCCCCGCGGCCGCCACCGACGACCGCTCCGGGTCCGAGGCGCCCATCCGCCTTGATCGCTTCGTCGTCACGCCAAGCCGCTTCAGCCTCAGCGATGCCGGCGCCGGGTCGCCTTCCACGCTGACCGAGGCTGAGCTCAGCGCCCTCCCGCAGGTGGGGGAGGACCTCTTCCGCGCCATCGCCCGCCTGCCGGGTGTCACCGCGGATGACTTTACGGCCAAATTCTGGGTGCGCGGCGCGCCCCAGCGTCAGCTCCTCGTCCGTCTCGACGGCGCCGATCTGCTTGAGCCCTTTCACCTGAAGGACGTCGATGGCGCTCTCTCGATCATCGATCTGAGCGCGATCAGCCGCCTCGACCTCATGACCGGCGGTTTTAACGCCGACTACGGCAACCGCGCGGCCGGGGTGCTCACGATGGAATCGTTCACCCCGCGAGGCCCGACCCGGCACGCCTCGCTCGGCCTGAGTCTCACCGGCATGCGCGCGGGCGCGGCAGGCACGGTCGCTGACAGCCGCGGACGCTGGGCCGCGAGCATTCGGCGCGGTTACCCCGACCTCGCCCTGAAGGTCGAGGGCCGGGAGGAAGACATCTTTCCGCGCTACTGGGACGCCTACGGCAAGTTCGAATTCGACGTCGCGCCCGGTCACACCGTATCCGCCCACGCCCTGCATGCGACTGATCGGCTCCGCGTGCTCGATGACAATGCGCCCGACCTGCGCAGCAGCTACACGAGCGACACGCTCTGGACCCGCTGGCGCGCAGACTTCAGCGAAACCCTTTCCGCCGAGACGGTCGCCACCTATGCATTCCTCACGTGGCGTCGCGACGGGGCCGGACGGTACAACAACCGCTACGCACTCGAACTGCGCGACCGGCGTTCGCTTGCGAGCCTCGACCTGCGTCAGGATTGGAGTACCGCGCTCTCGCCGCACACGGTGCTGCGCGCCGGCTGGCAGGCCACCCGCGCCGAGGCCGACTACGCCTACTCGCTCTACCGCGAGGATCCGACCGTCATCAACGGGGTGCTCGTCGCTAACCCGCGCCGGATTCGCCTTACGCCCTCGCCGAGCAACGATGCCCTTGGAGCTTTTGTGGCCCCGCGCTTCGCTGTCGGCCCCGCGTTCAATGTGGAGCCCGGCCTGCGCTTTGACCGCCACACCGCATCGGGCGACACCGATGTCAGCCCGCGCTTCAACGCCGCCTACACGCTCACGCCCCGCACCACCCTCCGCGCCGCGTGGGGCCTTTACACGCAGGCTCAGGGCGTGCACGAGCTGCCCGTGCCGTTTGGCGACGAGACCTTTCAACCCGCCGAGCAAGCGGAGCACCGCATTGTCAGTCTCGATCACCGCTTTGAGCGCGGCATCACCGTGCGGGTGGAGGCCTATCAGCGCCTCACTGCCGACCCCCGCGCGCACTGGTTGAACCGCTACGACACCTACAACGTGTTTCCCGAGGCTCAGACCGACCGCCTGCTCCTCTCGCCCGATCGAGCCGAAGCGGCTGGTGTGGAAATCCTCGCGCAATACCGGGGCCGGGGCCCCCTCAGCGTGACCATGAGTTATGCTCTGTCGAAGGCGGAGGAAACCATGGGCGTGACAGCGCTCCCCGGACTGCGCGATCAGCGCCATGCTGTTTACACCGACCTCACCTACACGCCCAACGCCCGCTGGAGTTTTAGCGCCGCCTGGCAGTACCACACGGGGTGGCCGATCACGGGGGTGAACTTCGCGCTGGTGACGCTGAACAACAATTCGCGGTCAACGGTGCGCAGCTTCGGTCCTACGCTCGGCTCGCGCCTGCCGGACTACCACCGACTCGACCTCCGCGCCGCCCGGACGTTTGTCACGAAGCACGGCGTCGTGAAAGTGTTTGTCGACGTCTTCAATGCCTACGACCAGGCCAACCCGATTGCCTACGACTACACCACGAGCAGCGCCGGGGGAGTGATCACCGTCACGAAAAAGCCGCGCAACATGCTCCCGATCCTCCCGACGGCCGGCATCAGCTGGGATCTCTGAGTTTCTGTCCTGGTGCGGGAGCAGAAACGGGGTCAGGCTGACTCCTCTCGGACTGGGGTCAGCGGCCCCGGCTACAGTTCTCCTTAAAGGGGCTGCAGGTGCGGGAGGAACCTACTCCCCGCGGCTCTGGCGGAGGCGGTCGAGGAAGACAGCGACGATGATCACCACACCGATGATGATTTCCTGGAAATACGTGGGCCAGCCCATCTGCTGCGAACCGTTGCGGAGCACGGCCATGATCAGTGCGCCGATCATGGAACCCAGCACCGTGCCGACGCCGCCATGCAGGCTCGCGCCGCCAATGATCACCGCCGCAATGATGTCCAGCTCCAGCCCCGCGGCGACGGTCGGATCGCCCTGACGCAGGCGCGAGAGCTGGAACAGGCCGGCCAGGCCGAAGTAGCACCCGGCCAGCACATAGACCGCGATCTTGAGTCGGCGGGCAGGGATACCGCAGAGTCGGGCCGTCTGCTCATTCGAACCGAGCGCGAACACATGGCGGCCGAAGACGGTGTTGCGTAGGAGAAGGGTCGTGACGATGGCCAGGATCACGGTCACCCAGACGCCGACCGGCAGGGCACGGCTAAAGGGATCGGCCGTGGTCATCCAGGCATTGATGGCCGAGGCGTCGTAATTGACGGTCTGGTTGTCGGCCAGCCACTTGGCCGTGCCGCGGGCGATGCCAAGCGTGCCCAGCGTGATGATGAAGGGCGTCATGCGCAGGCCGGCGATGGCCGAGCCGTTGAGCAGGCCGATGAAGCCGCCGCAGGCGATCATGGCGATGACCGTGGCCGGGTCGGACCAGCCCTGCTGGATGAGCAGAGCCCCGACCACACTGGTCAGCGCGATAGTCGAGCCGACGGACAGATCAATGCCGCCGCCGACGATGATCATCGTCATGCCCAGCGCGCCGATCGCGACGATCACCGTCTGGGTGAAGATGATCTTAAAGTTATGGTAGGTGAGGAAGAACTCCCGCGTCTCGGCCGGAATCGAAAAGAGGCCGATGACCAGCAGCAGTCCAAGAAAGGGGCCGGCGCGGACGAGAAAGGATTTCAGGGCAGGGTTCATGAGGTCTT
>CAMAXB010000262.1 GCA_945862035.1 Opitutus sp. GAS368 | reverse complement strand
GCGTGGCCATACCCTTAGCGGTTGGCAGAAAGCGTCGCGGCTTTCGAGGTGGATTTTTTGGCGCCGGCCGCTAACCACAAGGTATGTCCGGTTCCTTGTCCTCACCCGCGGGCACCACGTCGCCTGTCGACCTCATCGCTGAAGCGGCCGGCCGCTTCGCGTCCCGACCGTCGTGGGACGATTATTTCATGGCGACCGCGGTCCTCATCTCGACCCGCTCGCCCTGCGAGCGCCTGCACGTGGGCTGCGTGATTGTTAGCGCCGGCGATCGCAAGAACCGCCTCATCGCGGCCGGCTACAACGGATTCCTGCCCGGCACACCGCATGTGTCGCGCGTGCGGGAGGGCCATGAGCAGGCGACCGTCCACGCCGAGCAGAATGCGATCGCAGACGCGGCCCGGCGCGGGATTCCAGTCGAGGGCAGTGTCGCCTACGTGACTCATTTCCCCTGCATCAATTGCGCGAAGATTCTCGCCTCCGCCGGCATCTCGGAGGTGCGTTATCGCGAGGATTACCATAACGACGCCCTCGTGGTGCCGTTGCTGGCGGATGCCGGAGTCAAGGTGACCAAGCTCTAGGATGAAGCCGCGCCGCGCGCCTCCGTCGGAATACCTTGCGGGCTCGCTGCTGCTGGCACACCCCTCCCTGCGGGACGAGAATTTCCGCCGCTCGGTGGTGTTGCTTTCCTCTCACGACCAGGAAGGTGCGGTGGGCGTGGTGCTGAACCGCCCGCTCGGCCTGCCGCTGAGCGATGTGGACCCGGTTTTCGCCCTCGGTCCCCTGTCCAAGGTTCCGGTTTTCTCGGGCGGCCCGGTCCACCCGGAGCAACTCCTCCTCTGCGCATGGAGGATCCTGCCGGACGAGGGCGGATTTCGGCTCCATTTTGGCCTCGATCCGTCAAAAGCCGAGGAACTGATGGCGGCGCACGATCTCCATTTCCGCGCCTTTCTGGGCTATTCCGGGTGGAGCGCAGGACAGCTGGAGAAGGAGTTGGAGCACCACACCTGGGTCGTGACCGGGATCCCGGGTGACCTTGGTTCCTACCGCCCCGGGGAGGGCCTCTGGCGCGAGTTGCTGGCCGGGATCGACCATGAATGGAAACTTCTCGCGGACGAACCGGATGATCCCAGCGCGAACTGAGCCTTTGGCGGGCCCACAATTCGTTTGACAGTACCCCTCCCGAACGGTGTTTTGACCCTTTTTATGAAAATCGTGTCCTCCATCAAATCCGCCAAGAAGCGCCATCCGGCGTGCCAGGTGGTTCGTCGCCGCGGTAAGATCTATGTGATCAACAAGGTCGAGCCCCGCTACAAAGCCCGTCAGGGTTGACACTTACAAAGGAGAATTACGCGTGAAAGCTGAAGGCCATCCTATTCTGAACAACGTTTGCTTCCTGGACGTCGCGTCGGGCAAGCGTTTCCTCACCAAGTCCACGATGAAGTCCGCCCGCAAGGAGACCATCGATGGCGTCGAATACATGCTCGTCGTGCGCGACGTGACGATGGATTCGCATCCCGCCTACACCGGCGAGAAGCGCATCGTCGACACCGCGGGCCGCGTCGAGAAGTTCACGACGAAGTTCAAGCGCGCTGCCGCTAAAAAGTAATCGGCGCGCCCGATCCCTCTGGGCCCTCCGTTTGGAGGGCCTTTTTTTTGCCCTCGATGGCCGGTGGGGCCGGAAATTTCTTCCCTCCGGAACCGGCTCCGGTTTCCGTCTTCTTGCCTGCATGCCTGCTCCTCTCATTTGTTTCGACTGCGACAACACCCTGAGCTCCATCGAGGGAATTGATGAACTCGGGCGGGCGCGCGGCGCCGCGGTCTTCGCAGAAGTCGAGGCGATGACCAATGACGCCATGAATGGAAAACTGCCCGTCGAGGCGGTTTTTGGCCGCCGGCTGGAGATCATCCGACCCACGCGTGCCGATGTGGAGGCGGTCGGTCGTCGGTATATTGAAACCATTGAACCAACCGCCCGTGCGACGATCGCGGAGCTCAAAAGTCGGGGATGGACGGTCATCATCGTGAGCGGCGGATTCCGGCCGGCGATCCAGCCCCTCGCCGCGCTCCTCGGGATCGCGCGGATCGAGGCGGTCGACCTGCACTTTCATCCGGACGGTTCCTACGCGGGCTATGATGCGGGCTATCCGACCACGCGCTCGGGCGGCAAACCCGAGGTAATGGCGCGCCTGCGCCGCGAATTGGCGCCGGCGCGGATGGTGATGGTAGGCGACGGCGTCAGCGACCTCGAGACGGCCCCGGAGGTTGATCTATTTGTGGGTTACGGAGGGTACGTGGCCCGGGACAAGGTCCGGGCGATGGCGGCGCATTTTGTCACGCGCCTCGACCAGCTGTCGTCGATTTTGGCCTGATTGAGACCTGAATCGCTTGCGCACCTCCGGCGCGCCCGTTTCCGTGGTGGGATGAAGAGCCGACTCCTTGCGCGCCTGTCCTTCTCCTTCGGAGCCTTTTTGCTGCTTGGCAGCCTGGCCTACGCAGCCGCGCCCGCGGGGGCTGCGGATTTCCCGCGGCCCTTGTCGGGCTACGGTGACGCCGGGATGGGATTGCTCGAAACGCTGCGCGGCCGTGCTCTGGCCGAGCCGTTCAACATTGTCGCGTCGGTCATCTTCCTGCTCGCGATTATCCACACCTTCCTGACCGCCCGCTTCCGTCATTGGGCACATGAGGTCGAGGAGGCCCACCAAGCGCGGTTGACGGCCAGGGAGACGCCGGGCGATTCAGACGGGGATGGTCGGCCCGACGAGGTGAGTTTCAAGGGGCAGATGCTGCACTTTCTCGGCGAGGTGGAGGCGGTCTTCGGCATTTGGGTGCTGGTCCTGGTGGGTGCCGTCACGCTCGACCGCGGCTGGGGTACCGTGATCGATTATGTCGGTCATCGGGTGAACTACACCGAGCCAATGTTCGTGGTCGTCATCATGGCAATCGCCTCGACCCGCCCGGTCCTGCGCTTTGCGGAGCAGTGCCTTCGTGCGGTGGCCTCGCTCGGCAAGGGATCGGCCGGAGCGTGGTGGCTGAGCATTTTGATCATCGGCCCAGTCCTTGGTTCCTTCATCACCGAGCCTGCGGCCATGACGATTGCCGCTCTGCTGCTCGCCCGTCAGTTTTACGAGCTGAAGCCGTCACCACGCTTCGCCTACGCCACCATCGGCCTTCTTTTCGTCAATATTTCGGTCGGTGGGACCTTCACCCATTTCGCGGCCCCCCCGGTCCTGATGGTGGCCGCGCCGTGGGGCTGGGATCTCGCCTTCATGTTCACGCAGTTCGGCTGGAAGGCGCTCATAGGGATTATCATCGCAACGCTGCTGTATTACGTGACGTTTCGCCGGGAGTTTGCCGCCCTCGAGGCGGCGCGGGCGGCGCGCGATGGTGACGGCAAGGGTCGCGACGGTCCTTCCGTTCCGGCTTGGATCACGATTGTCCAACTGCTGTTCATGGCGCTGACGGTCTTCGTTGCCCATCATCCTGCGCTCTTCGTTGGAGGTTTCCTCTTCTTCCTCGCCTTCACGCAGGCCACCGCCCACCACCAGAGCAAGCTAGACCTGAAGCCCTCACTGCTGGTTGGCTTCTTTCTGGCTGGCTTGGTCATTCATGGAGGCCTGCAGGGTTGGTGGATCGAGCCCGTGTTGAAAAGCCTCGGCGAGGTGCCTCTCTTTATTGGTGCCACGGTGCTCACTGCCTTTAACGACAACGCGGCCATCACCTATCTGGCCACGCTGGTACCGGGATTTACTGACGAGCTGAAGTACGCCGTGGTCGCGGGCGCGGTCACGGGCGGTGGTCTCACCGTGATTGCGAACGCGCCGAATCCCGCCGGTCAATCCATTCTGCAGCGTTTCTTTCCGGAGGGTGTCTCTCCCGGAGGCCTCGTTTTGGGTGCACTGATCCCGACGGTGATCATGGGCGCCTGCTTCATGCTCTTCTAGGCGTTACGTCTGGTCGGCGGCGAGGGAAAGTGCGCGGGTGGGGCGGGGGCGTGATGCTCTTGCCCCGAACCCCCGTTCTTGGTGCCGCCCGCTGGATCCCCCGGTAGGCCGGTGGGGCACCTTTGTCCTGTGCTTGGCTCTGGGTACGCCCCTGCGCCTGGCCCCCTCTGGCTGGTCCGAGACTGGTTCGTGAGGCGAAGCCCTGGGGGTTTGGCCCGATTCGTCAGGCGGCACTCTCCGTTTCACGCGGAGGCCTCTGCGAGCATGTGCCGGCCTTCCTCGGCTCCATCCTTCGCCCTGGCCAGCGCCGTCTGCTGCCAATCCTGGCAGCAGGGGGCGGGCTCCTTCTCCAGCGGCGGGCGGACCGCCGCGGGTGTACTGGCTT
>CAMAXB010000261.1 GCA_945862035.1 Opitutus sp. GAS368 | reverse complement strand
GAAGCCGAGCGAGCCCAGCTTGGCCTCCTCAAGTTCATCTGAACCACGGATGATCACGACAAAGGGTTTGCCGTCGCCCATGTAGACGAGCGTTTTGAACTGCTGATCGGCGGGCACGGAGAACGGGGCCGCCGCGAGGGCCGCGATGGTGACAACGCCCGGCGTTGCAAACTCCTCGACGTCTCCGATCGGGGCCGCGTCGGCTAGATCAACAGGGACCAGCGCGCTGGTCGCCTTCTCGCGATTCGCCGCGTAGCCGCTCTCCTCATTGTAGATCACGTCGTCGTCGCCGATCTCGGCTGGGACCATGAACTCGTGGGAGAAGCTGCCGCCCATCACGCCGGTATCGGCCTCGACCGCAATGGCCGTGATACCAATGCGGCGGAAGAACGCCTCGTAGGCGCCCTTCATCGCAAAGTAGCTCTTCACCGCGCCGTCGTCGTTCGCGTCGAAGGAGTAGGCGTCCATCATCACGAATTCGCGCGCGCGCATCAGGCCGAAGCGTGGGCGGATCTCGTTGCGGAACTTGGTGGCGATCTGGTAGAAATTCTTCGGTAGGTCGCGGTAGCTTGAAATCTCGGCCTTCACGAGGGGTGTGATGACCTCTTCATGGGTCGGCCCGAGCACGAACTCGGGTTCGCGGCCGGCGCGCTTGCCGTCCCCTGCACTGTCGGCGCGGAACATGATCTCGCGGGCGGCCGCCCAGCGGGGACCCTGCTCCCAGTTCTCGGCCGGATGGAGGTGGGGCATCCACAGCTCGATCCCGCCGGCGGCGTCGAGTTCCTCGCGGCAGATCTGGGTGAGCTTCTGCATCACCCGCAGACCGAGCGGCATGTAGGTGTAAAGGCCGCCGCCGAGCTTGCGCACCAGACCGGCGCGAACCAGCAGCTTGTGGGACGCGATTTCCGCGTCCGCCGGGCTTTCCTTGAGGGTCGGGATGAAATACTGGGACCAGAGCTTCATGAAGCCCGCCACCGAAGCACCCCCCCTCCCCCGGGGCAACCGTATTCCAGCCCCGAGGGCCCGCCGTCGTCGGGGCTGGAATACGGATTTCACATTTGAAATTTGAGATTTCAAAAGCGCCCTCCGCCCGGCCGCGGCTGCGATCTTCGATTTCAGATTTGAAATCTCAAATGCGCCCGGCGCCGTCCTCCCCGCTTGCCCCGGGCCGCCCGGTCCGCTTTGCTCGCCGACCTGCCATGTCCGCCCGCTCTCCCAACAAGAAGCCCTGGTCCCTCAAGTGGATCGCGATCATCATCCTCGCGTGCATCATTCCGTACACGTGGATCACGATCCGGTACCGCAAGCCGGGTCCGGCGTTTCAGCCCTACGAGGACTCCAAGAACCGGGCCAATGTCATGCGCCTGCTCGATGCCGGATACCAGCGGGTCGCGGTGGATGCGCTGCGTCCGGCCGACCCCGCTAGGACCGCCCCGTCGGGCCCCGCGGCCGAGGTCGCCGCCGCGCCCGGCGGACTGCCCCCGCGCCTGAGCGGCACGCTGGTCGAGATTCCCCTCATGCCCGATCGGATCAACTCCGTGACTGCCCTCCGTGAGTCCACGGTCAACACGGCCTATCGGCTGCAGTTCACCTGCTCGGCCCCGGATAACAAGGAACAGCTTTCCGGCGCCGAGGTCTACGTGCGTGATCGGGAACTGACCCTCATTCCGACCTTCGAAAAAATTGAGGGCAGTCTGCTCGCCCGCACTGCGGAGAGCGTCGTCCTGATCGAGATTCCGGCGGGTACGCTCAAGCCCGGGCGCTACGTCGCCACGCTCGTCGGTGCCCGCCAGTCGCAGCGCTGGAACCTAGACGTGCGCTAATGCCGATCGCTCGCCGGTCCCGGAGGGCCGTCAATCCGCCGACTCAATCCGCATTCCGCATTCCGAATTCCCCAATCGCGCGGGCCTGCCGCCCGTGCCCTCACGGCACCATTGACGCGAACGCCCGGTTCGCAGACAAACTTCCTGACCCAATTCCATGAGCAATGGCTCCGCCACGCCGGCCACCCCGGCTTCCACCACGACGATCAAGCCAACCGATCTGCGCGGCATCCTGAAGTACATCCCGCGCTTCCGTGACCAGATCTTTGTGCTCGCGGTCGACGGATCGAGCGTCGCCGACGAAAACTTCAGCAATCTGCTAGTCGATATCGCGGTGCTCCGCAGCCTCACGATCCGCGTCGTGCTGGTGCACGGCATTTCCGAGCAGCTGCGCGAACTCTCCGCCCTCCGCGAGATTCCCATCACGAATCACGACGGCACGGGCGTCACCGATGCGGCCACGCTGGACCTCGCCGTTCGCGCTTCCGCGCGGGTTTCCCACCTCATTCTCGAGGGCCTGACGCAAAACGGTCTGAAATGCGCGATCACCAATGCGGTGCGCGCGCTTCCGATCGGCGTGCTCAAGGGCGTCGACCAGCAGTTCACGGGCAAGGTCGACCGCGTCGACAAGCATTTTCTCGAGCATCTGATCCAAGAGGACGTTGTTCCGATCATTCAACCCATCGGCTTCGGGCCCGATGGCCGCGCCCTGCGCATCAACTCTGACCTGCTTGCCGCTGAGATCGCCGAAGCGCTCAGCGCCACCAAGATTCTCTACCTCACCGAACTTCCCGGCCTGCTAGTCAACGGCGAGTTCCGCCGCGAGATCTCGGTCGACGCGGTGCGCGCCCTGCTCAAAGAGCACCCCGAGCACATCGCCGAGGAGGCCCGCTCCAAAATCGTCCACGCGGTCAAGGCGATCGAGACCGGCACGCCGCGCGTCCATATCGTCGACAGCCGCATCTTCGACGGCTTGCTCAACGAGGTCTTCTCCAACGAGGGCATTGGTTCGCTTGTGTACGGCAATGACTACCAGCAGATCCGCAAGGCGACCAAGCGGGACGTGCGCTTCATCTACAGTCTCACCCGCAGCGCGGTGAAGCGCGAGGAGCTCCTCCACCGCACCCAGCAGGCGATCGAGAAGAACATCGAGCACTACTACGTGTTCGAGATCGACGAGAACATCATCGCCTGCATCACGCTCTATTTCTATCCGGACAAGAAGGACCTGGCCGAAATTGGATCCGTCTACGTGCTGCCTTTCTACCACAACCGGGGCATCGGCCGCAAGATGGTCGACTTCGCCTGCCTCCGCGCACGCGAGCACGGCGCCAAGCGTGTCGTCGCCCTCTCAACCCAGAGTGCGACGTTTTTCGTCACGGTCTGCGGCTTTGAGGAGACGGATAAATCGATTCTGCCCAAGGAACGGCTCAAGCTCTACGAGGAAAGCGGCCGCAATCCCAAGGTCCTGATCAAGTCGCTCGAGTAACCCCATGCGGGCCGTTATCCAGCGGGCCGCGCGCGCCAGCGTGACAATTGAGGGCCGGGTCGCCGGCGCCATCGACCGCGGCCTGCTGGTGCTGGTCGCGGTCGCCGAGGGCGACACCCCCGCCGATGGGGAATGGCTCGCGGCCAAGCTCGCCGCGCTTCGCATCTTCCCCGACGACGAGGGCCGCATGAACCGCTCCGTCACCGACATCGGCGGCGGGATCCTGGTCGTCAGCCAGTTCACCCTCTTCGCCAGCACCCGCAAGGGCACCCGGCCGTCCTTCAACGGCGCCGCGGCACCCGCGGTGGCGATCCCGCTCTACGAGCAGTTCCTCCGCCAACTTGAGGCCGCGCTGGGTGGGCCCGTCGCGCGGGGCGAATTTGGCGCATCGATGCGGGTTGAGCTCGTGAACGACGGTCCCGTCACGCTCATCATCGACACCCGCGAGCGGGAGTAAAGGGCGCGGCCAACGCGATCCGGAAGGGACCGCGCAGCGTCTTCGCCCCAACCGGTAGTGCTTGCTGGCTCAGCCTGACTACGCCGCGGCCCGCCAGTTCGAGCAACAGGGGCGCAGGCCGGCGAGGGTCGGGCTCAAGCCGACGCGCGACCTGCCCCGGACACATCGTGGTTCCGGGATTCAATCGGGCGAATTCCGCCAAACGCGTGCCTGCGCGCCAGCTACCGATTGCGATTCGCTATTTTTTGAACTCATTCCCATCCGGTGCGCTGCTTCTACCATCCCGACTACTACTTCCCGCTGCCCGCCGGACATCCCTTCCCGATGGACAAGTTCTGGCGCGCCGAGGCCATGATCCGGGCGGCGGACTGCGGAGCGCGGATCGAGTTGGCCCAACTCGCGCCGCTCGCGGCCGTGCGTCGGGTTCACACCGAGGACTATCTTGAGAAAATCCGGGGCAACACCCTTGATCCCGCCGAGGCGCTCAAGCTGGGCCTGCCGGCCGGCGCGGCCCTGCTCGAGCGCTCGCGGCTGGAGGTCGGCGGCACCCTCGCCGCAACCGCGGCCGC
>CAMAXB010000260.1 GCA_945862035.1 Opitutus sp. GAS368 | reverse complement strand
GTTGCCAATCCAAGTGAAAGACCGATTGTGGTGGTTTACCAACCATCCACATGCTGAGAAAGATCATCGCGAAGCTGCGCAATGCGATTGCGCCTTCGCCCCCCTCCCAACCGGCTAAGGACGCCGGCAAACCTGTGTTAAAATCCATCCCCCGCCCGGACACGCGCCGTGAGCGCGGACCCCGTCCCGCCGGCGGCGCCGGGTCCCAGGCCCAGGCGGACAGCACGCCCCGCCCCCCTCGCGAACCGCGCGAGGGTGGCCAGCGCGGCGGTCGCGGTGGTGGCCGCGAAGGCGGACGCCCCCAGGGCGAGCGCAATGCGGCATCGGGCGAGCGTCGGTCCTTCTCCGGCGGCGGTGGCGGTCGCGGCGAGCGCGGCGCCGGCCAATCCGGCCGCGGTGGATTCGGTGGCGGCCCCGGCCGCAGCGAACGTCCGGAGCGTCCCTTACGCGATGCGACTTTCGAGCACCCGTCCTCGGCCCCGGTCAAGCCGGTCACCCCCGTTGTCATCCCGCCGCAGGACAACGCCTTCACCAAGCTCGGCTTGAACGACGCGCTCGCTTTTGCGGTCGCCGAAATGGGCTATGCCGACCCGACCCCGATTCAGGCTCAGGCCATCCCCGTGGTCCTCGCCGGCAAGGACGTCATCGGCTCGGCCCAGACCGGCACGGGCAAGACTGCCGCCTTCGCGCTCCCGATTCTCCACAAGCTCGGCGCGCACGGCAAAATGCGTTGCCTCGTCCTCGAGCCGACCCGCGAGCTCGCGCTGCAGGTTGAAGAGGCCTTCCAAAAGTTTTCCAAGTACACGGACCTCACGACCACCATCGTCTACGGCGGGGTGGGTTACGGAAAGCAGCGCGAGGACCTCAAGCGCGGCATCGACGTGCTCGCCGCCACGCCCGGCCGTCTGCTCGACCTCCTCGGCGACGGCACCACCCACCTGCGCGACATCGACATTCTCGTCCTCGACGAGGTCGATCGCATGCTCGACATGGGCTTCCTGCCCGACGTCCGCCGCATCGTGCAACAGTGCCCGGCCGCGCGCCAGACGCTCTTCTTCACCGCCACCCTCCCGCCCGAGATCGCCTCGCTCGCCGGCTGGGCCCTGCGTGATCCCGTCGAGATCAAGATCGGCGCCCGCCGCTCCGCCGCGGAAACCGTGGCCCACGCCTTCTACCCAGTGGTCGCCACCCAGAAGTTCGACCTCCTGCTCGAGCTGCTCCGTCGCACCGAGTTCAAGAGCGTCATTATCTTTACCCGGACCCGTATGGGCGCGGACCGCATCGCGGCGCGGCTCGAGCGCGAAAACCACACGGTCGGTGTGCTCCACTCCGACCGCAATCAGCGCGAGCGTGTCGAGGCCCTCCAAGGCTTTAAAAGCGGTCAGTTCGAGGTGTTGGTCGCCACCGATATCGCAGCCCGCGGCCTCGACATCGCCGGCGTCTCGCACGTGGTGAATTACGATGTGCCCGAGAACGCCGAGGACTACGTGCACCGCATCGGCCGCACCGGCCGCGCGCAGAACACGGGCGACGCCTTCACCCTCGTCACCGAGGAGGACGTGCGCGACGCGCGCTCCATCGAGCGCTTCATCAACGCGACCATCGAGCGCAAGAAGCTCGAGGGCTTCCCTTACATCTACTCCGCCCTCTTCGACGAGACCGCCCAGGCGGCCGCGACCGACGCCGTCGTCGGCAAGACGACCGGCCGCCTCACGCGCGGCATGCGCGGCGGCCGCCGCTAGTCGGCCCCGCTTCCGCTGCCTCAGCCGGGGTCCGGTGACCCCGGCTTTTTCGTGTCCGCGTAAAGCGGCCCCCGTCCCCGCCTACACAACGCCGACGCCGACGCGACGCGACGCGACCCGACCCGACGCGACCCGACCTTCACAGACCTGCTGCCGCGAAAGCGTCCGTTAAGGTTACTTCCTGAAGTAATTGTCGAGCAGGTGTCACGCCCCGTAATACGTGACACCTGCTGGGGGTTCGGTCGGCGATAACGGTTCTGTCATGCACGGAGTTCGGCCTTGATCTATATTCCTGTCTGGGAATACCATTTCCGAATGGAGTTGGTGACGATCTACCAGTGTCTGTGCGACCTGACGCGCCTGCGCCTGCTGCACGTGCTCGCCCAAGGACCGCTCTGCGTGTGCGACTTTCAGGCGGTACTTGCGGAGCCTCAGGTCAAGATTTCGAAGCACCTCGGCTACCTTCGTGCTCGCGGCCTAGTTGAGGCAAAGCGTCGCGGTAACTGGGTGGTCTACGCGCTGCCCGCCAAGCCGTCCGCCGGTCTGCGGGCCAATCTGGCCTGTCTGCAGGACTGTCTGGCGGACGATCCCCGCTTCCAACGTGACCTGGCCCGCCTGCGGCGGCTCGAGTCGACCTGTGCGGTCGACAAGCTCGCGCCGGTGCCCGCGACTTCGGTCGGCCGCAAACGCTGCTGCTGATTCCCTTTCCCATGAGCCCTCGTCCTCCCCGTATCGCTATCAATGGATTTGGCCGCATTGGCCGTCTGGTCTTCCGCGCCGCTTGGAATTGGCCCGAATTCGCCTGGTCGCAGATCAACGAAATCAAGGGAGGCGCCGCCTGCGCCGCGCATCTGCTGAACTTCGATTCAATCCAGGGCCGCTGGACGCAGGAAGCGTCCGCCGACGGGGCGGCCCTGCGCGTCGGCGATCAACGTCTCGCCTTCACCGAGTTCGCCAAGCCTGGCGAGGTTGACTGGGCGGGCGCCGGGATCGACATCGTCCTCGAGTGCAGCGGCAAGTTCCGCACGCCGGAGGATCTGCAGCCCTACTTCGACCGCGGCGTGAAGAAGGTGATTGTCGCCGCGCCGGTGAAGGGCGGAGACGCCCTGAACATCGTGCTGGGCGTCAACGATCACCTCTACGAATCGTCCAAGCACCGGCTGATCACGAATGCGTCCTGCACGACCAACTGCCTCGCTCCAGTCGTCAAGGTCATCCATGAGGGGATTGGTATCGAGCGCGGGGCGATCACCACGATTCACGACGCGACCAACACGCAGCACGTCGTCGACCAGCCCGACAAGGATCTGCGCCGCGCCCGCGCAGCGGGGATGTCCCTTATTCCCACTTCGACCGGCTCCGCGTCCGCGATCGGATTGATCTATCCGGAGCTGCTCGGTCGCCTCAACGGGCATGCGGTGCGCGTGCCGCTGCTGACGGGTTCGCTCACGGATTGCGTGTTTCAGGTCAAGCGCTCGACAACGGTCGCCGAGGTCAACGCACTCCTGCGCACTGCGAGCGAGGCCGGACCGCTCAGGGGCATCCTGGGTTACGAGGAGCGTCCCCTCGTCTCGGTCGACTACAAGGGCGACGCGCGCTCCGCGATCATCGACGCGCTCTCGACGATGGTGGTGGATGGCACGTTGGTGAAGATCTACGCCTGGTATGACAATGAATGGGGCTATGCGAATCGCATGGCCGAACTCGCCCGCAAGGTGGCGCGGTCGCTGTAACCATCCTGCCGCTCCCCGTCTTGAACGTCCGCAACTACCTCCTCGTCACCGCGGCGTACTGGGGCTTTACGCTCACCGACGGTGCCCTGCGGATGCTGGTGCTGCTGCACTTCTTCAATCTGGGGTACAGCCCGGTCACGCTCGCGTTTCTCTTCCTGCTCTACGAGGCCTGCGGGATCGTGACCAATCTGCTCGGCGGCTGGCTCGCCAGCCGGCTCGGCCTACGCGTGACGCTCGTCGCCGGGCTCGGCCTGCAGGTTGCGGCGCTCGGCCTGCTGGCCTTGCTCAATCCGGCGTGGAGCGAGGCCGCATCCGTCGGCTATGTGATGCTCTCTCAGGCGTTGTCGGGCATTGCCAAGGACCTGACCAAGATGAGCTCGAAGAGTGCGATCAAGATTCTGGTGCCAGCGGGTGAGCGCGGGGCGCTGTTCAAATGGGTCGCCTTGCTGACGGGTTCGAAAAATGCGCTCAAGGGCGTCGGTTTTTTCCTCGGTGGCTTCCTGCTGGCCGCTGCCGGCTTCTCCGGTGCGCTCCTGATCATGGCGGCCTTGCTGGCGGTGGTCTGGCTGGGCTCGTGGGCCTCGCTCCCCTCAGGTATGGGCAAGGCGAAGACGAAGGCGGGGTGGGGTGATCTCTTTTCAAAGAGCCGCGAGATCAACGTACTCTGTGCCGCGCGTTTTTTCCTCTTCGGGGCGCGCGACATCTGGTTCGTGGTCGGTGTGCCGGTCTTTCTGCGCGGGGTTCTCGGGTGGACTTTCACGGAAGTCGGCACCTTCATGGCGTTCTGGGTGATTGGCTATGGCGTCGTCCAATCCGCCGCGCCCCTGCTGCTGCGCGGCCGGGCGCCGGCTGGTGGCGTGGCGTCGGCGGTGGCCTTTGGTTTG
>CAMAXB010000259.1 GCA_945862035.1 Opitutus sp. GAS368 | reverse complement strand
AAACGGGCGTTTGTGCGCGCCCCGTCCGACGGTGGCAAGCTTGGGTTCAAGCGGAGAGAGGTCGGATGTCAGACGTCGGATGTCAGACGTCAGAGGACACTGACCTCTGACATCTGCCCCCTTCCGGCTGCCCTGTCCTCCGAACAGCTTGCGCCGGGAGCGGGAACGCGTGTACTTACGATGTGACCTCCACTTCCATTGAACTCCCCGGCCTGACCGCTCGCCTCGACCGGCTGGTCTACCACCACGGAGGTATGAGCCTGCCGCTCGACAAACCCCATGCGTTTGTCTATTTTGTCACGCTGCTCAATGGCTCGGACCGGGTGGTCACCCTCTTGGGGCGCAAATGGGTGATCGAGAACGATGACGGCACGCGCGTGGTGCTCGAGGGCGACAAGATTGTCGGGGAGACGCCCCGGCTGGCCCCCGGCGAGCGGTTTTCCTATAACAGCTATCATGTCACGGCGACCGACGCCCGGGTCCAGGGCTCCTTCCATGGTGCGGACGAGTTCGGCGGGCGTATCCATGTGATCCTGCCGACTTTCCACCTGGTTGTCCCGCCCGACCCTCCGGCGCCCTGACCCGCCGGGCGACCCCGCCGCCGCTATGTGGCGGGAAAGTTACGCTTGCTCCCGCCGTCTGCATGCCTCTCCCTCCTCGGCATTAATGAAGTTAATCGACCTTAACCGCGATGGCGGGATTGGAGCCAACTCGCTGTTCGTTCAGATTGGGGATCTTAACATCCTCGTGGACTGTGGCTTGAATCCCAAACAAATTGGGCGGCGGGCCACCCCGGACTTGGCGGCAATCCGCGGTGTCTCCCTCGACCTGATCATTGTCACTCATTGTCATCTCGATCATATCGGGAGCTTGCCGCTCGCCATGCGGGAGCACCCCGAGGCGACGGTGATCATGACGACCTCCAGCCGCCTGATCATTGAGCGCATGATGCACAATTCGGCGAGCGTGATGCTCCGGCAGAAAGAGGAGCAGAACATCCCTGACTACCCCTTATTCACGCATGAGGAGATCGACCGTATCAGCCGGCGTTTTACCGGGCTGCCTTTCGGTCACGCCAAGAAGTTTCGCGGCAAGAAAGACGAGATCGAAATCATCCTTCACCCGGCCGGCCATGTCGCCGGCGCCGCCGCGATCGAGATCCACCACAAGAACCGCGCGATCTTCTTTACCGGAGACGTGCTTTTCGAAAATCAGCGCACTCTTCCCGGCGCGCGCTTCCCGGCGGGTCACTTCGACACCATCGTCATGGAAACGACCCGTGGCACCACCGAGCGTCCGCTCGGCAAGGAGCGCATCAGCGAGGTCGGCCGCCTCGTCACGTCGATCAACGACACGATCCAGCGGGGCGGCTCTTTCCTGATCCCGGTGTTCGCCCTCGGGCGCATGCAGGAGATCCTGTCGATCATCCACGACGGCCGGAAATTCGGCAAGGTCGTCGACTGCCCGATCTATGCGTCCGGCCTGGGCATGGCGCTTGCCGAGTACTTCGACGAGATCTCGCGCAAGACCAAGCACGTCAATTTTTCGCTTAAGGTGATCAAGGAACTAAAGCTCAAGCCGCTGCCGCGCGTCCTCAAGCCGGGCGAGGATCCGCAGCAGAACGCGCTCTACATCATCTCCTCCGGCATGCTGGTGGAGAAGACGCCGAGCTACACGCTCGCTTCCGGACTGCTGGGGCACGCCCGCAACACGATCGGATTCGTGGGCTTCTGCGATCCGGACACCCCTGGCGGCAAGCTCCTGCAGACCAAGCCGGGCGAGACCTTCCTTTTCGAAACCGCCAATGTGAAGGCCAAGGTCAAGGCGCGCGTCGAGCGCTTCGAACTCAGCGGCCATGCTGATCGCGAGGAACTCCTTGAGTTCGCCGTGCAGGCCACTCCGCGAAGCCTCGTGCTCACCCATGGCGACCAGGCCGCCCGCGATTGGTTCGCGCAGGAGCTCGCGATCCGGGCCCCCGGCACCAAGGTCATCGATCCCGTCCCGCTTCAGACCTACCAGGTCTAGACCGGCCGGTGGCCGGTCTCATTGCGGAATGTCGATTGCGGAATGGGGAATTCCGGAATGCGGAGTTTTGGAGGAGCGTGGCGCGACCACACCCGGTGTCGCTACGAAATCCACCCATCCACAGCGGACATCTGCACACGCTCACTGTCCTAGGATCATGTGCAGATGTCGGCACATGGCGGGGCTGCCGGCCAAGTAGAAGATGCGGCCCATTTTCAGGTCGAACTCCCGCAGCGGCACCGGAGAGGGCGTGAGAAAGTGAACCTCACCGCCCCCGGCCTGCACGAGCGGAATCGCCGCGGCGATGTCCCAGATCTTCACATTGTGATCGATGGTGCCGTCGAGAATGCCGACCGCGACATACGCGAGGTGAAGCGTGCTGCTGCCGAGGCTGCGGATCTTGGAGGCACGCACGATGCGCTCCGCATCGCCGGCGTGACGCTTGTCCATCGGGCTGTGAAAACCGATCATCGTCTGCGGTCCCGGTTCCGCCGTGCGTACCGTGGCCACCCGCTCACCATCGTAAAGCCCGAACCCCGGCCCGCCGTGCATCAACGAGCGCCGCGCCAAGTCATAGATCACACCGTAGACCGGCTGGCCGTGCTCCACCAACGCCAGCGAGATTGCGCAGTGCGCAATCCCCATCGCATAATTATTCGTCCCGTCGATCGGATCGAGCACCCAGCTGTAACGCGCGGTTACGGGCAATGGCTCGGGAGCCTCCGTCAGCTCCTCGCTGAAAAACTGATCCTCCGGAAACAGTGCCTGCAACCGCCCGACAATGCTCTCCGAGATGCTCATATCCACCGCGGTGACCCGGGAGCCGTCGCTCTTCCAATGGCTCTCCGCGCGGCCGAACTCCCGGTGCAAGAGGTCGGTCTGCGCCAGGACGGCGGCACGGGCGGCTTCACTGCGGGCATTCAGCTCGGACGAGGGCATGCCACCACTGCGGGCCAAGGTTCAGGCTGGGACAACGAAATTATGGACACCGATCGCATTCCCACAAACAACCGCCCGCGAATCACACGAATCGACACGAATTCGGAACCGCGACTGCGGAAGGCACGGACGACAGGGAGGGAAAACAGGGATTCTATCTCCGACCGGAGTTTTGGATCTCTTTCCGTGTGTTCAGTGTATTCCGTGGTGATCTGTAGATCGAATCCGCGGAAATTCGCGTGATTCGCGGGCAAGAACCTGAGGCTTAGCCCGTCGAATCAGGGTTCGGATCCGAGCTGATGTCCGTGCTTCACCACGCCCGCACGGCCGCGGTCGTTGAGCTGGTCGAGCACCGCGGCCAGCCGACGGCGTTTCTCGCTCGCGGCCGCGAAGAGATCCAGCTGCGCTCCGCCCTCCTCCACCGTTGAGAACCGTACGCTGATCAACCGCAGCGGCCGCTGCTGGTTCCACACTTCGCGCAGCACGGGCGCCACTAGGGGGTAGAAGGGCTGCTCGAGGTCCGTGGCCTCGGTCAGGCTGCGGCCATGCGAGGCCTGCGTAAAATCCGGGTAGCGCACTTTCAGCGTCATGGTGCGCACCCGTTTCCCGTCGGCGCGGATCTTGGGCATGAGTTCATCGATCATACGCTTGGCCACCTGTTCAATCTGCGCGAATTCGGCGACGTCCGTGCCGAAGGTCTCCTGCTGCGAATAGCTCTTGGCATCCGCATGCCCCGTCTCGACCGGGCGGTCGTCCTCGCCACGGCCCATCGCGAGCACCTCCCGCCAGCCGTTGCCCAGCGCCGTGCGCAGCTCGTCCTCCGTCCGCGCTTCCAGATCGCGGATCAGCGTGATGCCCTGCGCCTTGAGCGCGGCCTCGGTCTTCGGACCAATGCCTGGGAGCCGCCCAATGCCCAGCGGTGCAAGAAAATCCCGCTCCGTTCCGGCAGGCACCACGACGAAGCCGCGAGGCTTGCGGAGCTTGGAGGCGATCTGCGACACCAGCTTGTTGGTCGCGATCCCGATCGAGATCGTGATCTGCAAGTCGACCCAGATCCGCTCCTGCAGCCGGCGGGCCGCGGTTTCGATTTCGGCCAGGGTCCTAAGACCACAAGGCGCGAGGTCGAGATAGCCTTCGTCGATCGAGTTGCGTTGGACAATCGGGGTGACCTGCTCGCAGAGATCAAACATCCGGCGCGACATCTCGCTATACGAACCACCCGTGTGGGGCACGAGGATGAGGTCCGGGCAGACGCGCAGGGCTTGGCTCGACGGCATCGGGGTGTAGACCCCACAGGCCCGCGCCTCGTAGCTGGCCGAGGAAATGATGCCGCGCTCCCGGCCGCCCACCGCGACTTTTTTTCCACGCAGGGACGGATCGCGCGCCTGCTCGACCGCGACGAAGAA
>CAMAXB010000258.1 GCA_945862035.1 Opitutus sp. GAS368 | reverse complement strand
GTTGGACCTGGCCGACGCGGAGCAGGCCGCCGCGATTTTTTCCCGGGCGAACACGGAGGCGGGCGGTTTCGATATCGTGATCAACAATGCTGGCTACGGGGTGTTTGGCCGCTTTGACGCGAGCGATTTTCGAGTCTGGCAATCCCAGGTGGACGCCATGCTCACGACCACCGCGCGCATCTCGCACCTCGCGCTCCGAAGCATGCGCGAACGCGGGCGGGGCGTGCTGGTGCACGTGGCCTCGCTGGCGACGGAGTTTCCGCTGCCCTACATGGCGGGGTATAACATGGCCAAGGCCGGCCTGTCGGCCCTGAGCGAAAGTTTGATGATTGAAACGGCCGGGTCGGGTGTCACCGTCCTCGATTTCCGCCCCGGCGATCATCGCACCGGCTTCAATCACACCATGCAGCCCCCGTCCATCGACCCTGAGCGCGAGCCGCGCCTGGCCAAGGCTTGGCAGACCTTGGAGGCCAATCTGCAGGGCGGCCCGGATCCGGAGCGTGCGGCGGATGATCTTCGGTCTGCCCTGATCCGCGGTCGCAGCGGCGTCGTCCGGAGCGGCACCTGGTTCCAAGCCTGGCTCGCGCCTCTGCTCGCACGGCTCGCGCCGCTTGGGCTCAAACGGGCCGTGATGAGCCGCTACTACGGAGCAAGCTGACGCTGTGGCGAAGGTACGCATTCTGGTTCTGACCTCCAGCACCGGTGGCGGGCATGATGCCCGGGCCGAGGCGTTCGCGGAGTGGTGCTTCCAGCTCTATCGCCACGACGTGGATGTGCGCATCGAGCAGATGCTCGAGAAGTCGTCGGTCGTGAACCGCGGCGGGGTCGACATCTACAATTGGATCCAGCGCAAGCTGCCGGTCCTCCACGCCGCCTTCTATGCACTGGTGGAGCTGCTGGCCGTTCTCAACCGGCGCTCGGTCACGCTTGGGCGAAGCTACTATCTCAAGGTCCTGCGGGAGTACCGCCCGCACCTCGTGTTCAGCGTCCACGACTGCCTCAATCGCGGTTACTTCCAGCTCGCACGGCAGGAACTCGGCGCCGACAAGGTGCGGTGCGCGACCTACTGCGGGGAGTTCTCGGGGGGCTGGGGTTATTCGGTCAACTGGATCGAGCCCACCGTGGACCTTTATTTTTCCCGCACGCCGACGGCGCGCGACTACGCCCTAAAGAAGGGAATCCCACCCGAGCGGTCGCGGGTTCGCGGGCATCTGATGAAGCCGCGATCGCACCTGGAGGTCTTCTCGCCGGCCGAGCGCGCGGCCTACCGGGCGAAAAAGCTCGGGCTGCGCCCGGACCTCTTCACGGTCTTTCTGGCGACGGGGGGCAACGGGGCGAACAACCATCTCCTCCTGCTGCCGCTGCTCTCTTCGCGCGGCGAGCGCTGCCAAGCGATCGTGATCTGTGGGCGCAATAAGGACACCTACAACGAGATCATCCACTGGCGCGCCAATCACCCGGAGTTCAATTGCTACGTGGAGGGCTACTCGGACAACGTTCACCTGCTCATGCAGGCGAGCGATGTCGTGGTCACGCGGGGCGGCACCACCACCTGCGCCAAGGCCCTCCACTTCGGCTGTCCGATCATATTCAACGCCTTTGGTGGCATCATGCCCCAAGAGAGCCTGACCTGGAAGTTTTTTGCCAATGGGGCGGGCTCGGCCAAGATCGAGCAGGCGGGGCAGTTCGAGGCGCTGCTGGCGCGCTGGCTGTCCCCGGCAGATGGCTTTGACGCCTACCGCGCGGCCTTTGTTCAGCTGCAGTATGAGGAGGATCCGACGCTCCTGATCGACGAACTGGTAGAACTGGGCGCCACCGCCGCCGGTGCGGGCCGGATTCCGCGTCGGCCATTCCCGCCTGCCAACGGCAACGGCCAAGGCAGCGGCCGCCAATAATCGCTTGGCCGCCGGGGAGAGTCTGCGCAACCTCGGAGACTGTGACCCCGCGGCCGCTGACCATCGCCTACCTCTACACGACGTTTCCCAAGGCCACGGAGACGTTCATGCAGCGCGAGGTGATCGCGCTGCGGGCCCGGGGCGTGGACCTCCGCATCTACTCGCTCTTTGGCGGCGGCGGGACATTTGCCGGCGTCGCGGTCACCCGCTTTTCGATGTGGCGGCTGCTGGAACTTGTCTGGGTGATCCCCAAGGTGGCCCTGACCCGGTGGGACGTCTTCGGCGTGATTCTGCACGGGCTGTTGAAGCGCCGGCCGCCGTCATGGCTGAATTTTTGGGAGAATATGCTCGGCGCCGGTTTTGCGGGGCTCTGGTACCCTGAATTCCGCCGTGATCCGCCAGACCTGATTCATGCGGCCTGGGGCGGCGCACCGGCGACGGCGGCGTGGACGCTGCACAAGCTCAATGGTCATCCCTACAGCGCGGCGGCGCATGCGTATGATCTCTACGAACACGGGGGAGACTGGTGGCTCTACGAGAAACTGGCGGAGGCAAAGTTCATTCACACCTCGACGCGGATGGGCGCGGATACGCTGACTGGCCGCGGGCTGGCGCCGGACCGCATCCACGTCATCCGGCGCGGACTCGATAGTTTCCCGCCGCTCAAGCCGCTGCGCCGCGCACGCACGCCGCTGCGGCTGGTGTCCGTCGCCCGGCTCGTCGCGAAGAAGGGCCTGCGTCACCAGCTCCGAATCTACGCCGCCGCTCGGGCGGCGGGCGTGGCCTTTGAAGCCCGGATCGTGGGCGAGGGCCCGCTGAGAGCCGAGCTCGAGGCGCTGGCCCGCTCGCTTGGGCTTGAGTCGACGGTGCGCTTTCTCGGGCACTGCGACCAGGCGCGCGTGTGGTCGGAATTTGCCTGGGCCGATGTCCTGGTCCACACGGGCATCGTCGCGCCGAGTGGGGATCGCGACGGACTCCCCAATGTGATTCCCGAAGCGATGACGGCCGGGACGCTGGTGATCACCTCGCCTGTGGCGGCCACCGGCGAGGCGATTCACGACGGAGAGACGGGCCTCGTGGCCGACGTCGATGATCCGGCAGCGTGGATTGCCGCGTTCCAACGGATCGCCTCGGATGAGGGGCTCGCCGCGCGGCTGCAGCGGGCGGCGCGGGCGTGGGTTGAAGTCGAGTACGATGCCCATCGGAATGCGGAGCGGTTGCATGGGCTGCTCGCGGAGGCGGCCGGGCGATGATCTGGTTCGATCAAACCAAGTCGGCTCAGGCCGGTCACCGCTCGGGGCTCACGCGGGTGAGCACCCGCCTGCGAGAGGAACTGGGGTCGGCGGCAACGGGCGTGGCGTGGGGACCGTGGAACCGGGCGGCGCAGGCCGGGGACTGGTTCCTGACGGCGGAGTTGTTCTGCGAGGCGGAGCGCCCGGGGTTCTGGGCATTCCTGCGGCAGCCGCCCTGCCGGTTGGCGGCGATCTTTCATGACGCGATCCCGCTCAAGCACCCGGCGATCACCTGGCCGCAGAGCGTGTCACGACATCCCGAATACATGAAGATGCTCGCTTCCTTTGACCGCGTTTTCGCGGTGTCGGCGGCGAGCCGGGATGAGCTGGAGGGCTTCTGGCGCTGGCAGGGCATCCGGCCGAAGGCGCCGGTCGAGGTGATCGCCCTCGGTGCCGATGCGGGCGCCGGGCCGCGCCGCGTGGTTCCGTTGGTGCCGGCCCGACCGGCTCTGTTATGCGTGGGCATCATCGAACCGCGGAAGAACCAGGCCTTTCTGCTTGAGGTGTGTGAGTCGCTCTGGCGCGACGGGGGGGAGTTCGACCTGCACCTGGTGGGCCGGGTAAACCCCCGCTTTGGCCCGCCGATCGAGGCGCAGATCCGGCGACAGGCGCGGGTTCGCCCGGGCCTCCAGTTCCATGGATCGGCCACGGACGCCCGGGTGGCGGAACTCTTTGCCGGCGCGAGCGCGTTGGCCTTTCCGACCCGCGCGGAGGGGTGCGGTCTGCCTCTGCTGGAGGCGCTTTGGCTCGGGGTGCCCTGCGTGTGCAGTGACCTGCCGGTCCTGCGGGAGAACGCGGCGGGCGGGGGCTGCCGGACGGTGCCCCTCGAAGACGCCACGGCCTGGCGGGGGGCGCTGCGCGAGATTCTTTTCGATCCCGGGTTGCGTGCCGGGCTGGCGCGGGAGGCGTGCGGGCGGCTGCTGCCGACCTGGTCGGACGCGGCGGCCTTCCTGCGATCCTCGCTGGCGGCCTAGTCAGATCCTCTTCATGGCGTACGCCATCGCGTCGCCAATCTGGTCGATCTGGTCGTCCGTGTGCATGGCGGAGATCGCCGTGCGAATCAGATCCTTGCCCGGAGGAACCGCGGGGGCGACCGACATCACGGTGAAGACACCCTTCTCCAGCAGGGCCTTCCAGAAGCGGTAGACGGATTCCTTCGAACCGAGCACGACCGGGACGGCAGG
>CAMAXB010000257.1 GCA_945862035.1 Opitutus sp. GAS368 | reverse complement strand
GTTATAACGCGAACAAGACCGTAGAGGCAATGCACAAACCTTTGGGGTCGCCCCCTCGGATCACCGAGAGCGCTAGGCCGGCCCGACGCAGCCATCGAAGACGGCGCCGTTTCGTGATGTTCCGGTCCTTGCAGTCCTCGATGAAACTTCGGCCGCTGACGCTCTTGCTGCTACCTAGCCGTTTCACCTGCCAAGATCTCAATCGGCGCTCTGCCTTGGACCCTGGTCTTAACTTCACCAAAAACGTTGGGCTTGGTCGTGACCGCCTGGCCCGTGGTTTGACCACTGGCATCCTTGTAGATCGTTCTTACTTCACCGAAAACATTGCGCTTACCTGCAACGGCCTCCCCTACCCTGCGACCTTGGGCATCGGTGATGATCGACCTTGTTTCACCGAACACGTTCGGGGCACGAGCGGTGATCTTTCCAATCGGACGCCCAGTATTATCTTTAACGACGGCCCTGATTTCGCCCGCAAAATTGGGCTTTGGGGCCACGATCGTTTGGACGGGAGCTCCCTTCGAGTTCAGCACCCTGCTTCTGGTCTCACCCAACACATTAGGTTTCTGAGTGATGATGGTGGTAGGTTTGACCGTACCTGATTGGACCACGGTGCCCGTTTCACGAGGGACAGAGGACTTCGACTGGTTCGCCGTTGTTGTCGACCGCGTTGCCGGCGTTGCCGCAAGGGCGGCACTTACACAAAACAGCAGCAGCGCGACGCGAGTGATCACGCCGAAAGCTACGCTTGCCAGTGGCGGAAAGCAATAGCCGCCACGTGACATTAAGCTAGATTTCGCTCAGCTGGAGCGCACCAACGGAAGTGACAAACTGAGTCACGATCCACCCGCATTCGCCTCCTCACGCGGACGGGGTCCCACTTACGGTCGGGGTCAGCATAAAGTTGTATTTCTGCGCGGAGCGCCGGTGGGTCGCGGGGGAAATACACCATTACGCGCTCTGGCCCCCGTCCGTGAGTACCCGGGAATGGGAATCATGCGCCCGCTTCGAGCCAGCGCCGTTATGGTGAACGGGTTTGCGTTCGATATCGGCACAGAAATCGCTTTCGTGACCCACGTCTGCCCCGACCGCTCAAGCCACCGCCTTCCCCTGCTCTTTTCATCATGAATCTAATCCGAATTCTATTTCTGTGGGGTCTTTCCGTTACCTCGATTCTCGCCGAGGTCAGCCTGGTCGTCTCGCCCGTCGAGGACGCGCCGGTGCTGCGACACAAACCGCTTAACCCGGTGCTGAGTTTCACGCTGGGCACATCTGGCCCCGCTCGGGCCGGCACTCTCGAATCGGTCGAGCTCACCCTCTCGGGCACCACCCATCCAGAAGACATCGCGACCATCAGTCTGATGTCCGGCGAAGTGCCGCCCGCCACCACTTCCGTGACCCATGACCAGGTACAACCGACCTCCACGCTGATCACCCTTCAGCCCATGAGTGCGCTCCCGACTGGCGTCTCCTCTTTTTGGATTTCGATTACTCTCAAGGACGCGGCCAATCTCGATGGCTTGATCTCGATCGCAATCCGGCGGGTCAGGGTGAGCGGCCAGGAACTCACGCCGCGCCCTCTCCAATCCGTTAAACCGCTGCGCATCGGCGTCGCCTTACGCCAACGCGGAGAAGACAATTCCAATTCCTACCGGATTCCCGGTCTCGTTCAGACGACGGCGGGCACCCTGCTCGCCTCTTATGATATTCGCTATGAACACTGCCGAGACCTTCCGGCCCGCATTGCGGTCGGCATCTCGCGCAGCACGAATGGCGGACAGACGTGGGAACCGATGCGCATCGCCATGAATCCCGGCTCGCTGGGAGCAAAGCATCAGGCCGATGGTATTGGTGACGCCGCGCTCCTCGTTGATGTAAAGACGGGACGCATCTGGCTCGCGGCCCTTTGGAGCCACGGCGATCGGGGCTGGGAAACCTCGCGGCCAGGCATGACCCCCGAGGAGACGGGGCAACTGCTTTTAACTTACAGCGATGATGACGGACGAACCTGGGCCCCCCTTCGCAATCTTACCCCGATGGTCAAAGATCCCGCCTGGCGACTCTGCTTCAATGGCCCCGGCGCGGGAATCTCAATGCAGGACGGAACCCTCGTTTTCCCTGCGATGTTTCGCTCGGCCGACGGCGGTGAAACCCAGGGCAAACCATTTTCGACGATTCTTTGGAGTAAAGATCAAGGTGCGACTTGGACGATCGGCAGCGGAGCCAAGATCGATACCACCGAAGCGCAGGTCGTCGAACTCGACGACGGATCGCTCATGCTCAACTGCCGTGACAACCGCGGCGGGTCCCGCACCGTCATGATCACCCGCGACCTCGGCAAAACCTGGTCTCCGCACCCGACCGATCGCGGTGCTCTGCCGGAGCCCGTGTGCATGGCGAGCCTGCTGCGGTGGGACCATCCGCGATACGGGACGCTCTTTGCCTTTTCCAACCCAGCCAGCACCACCGCACGCGATCAAATGACGATCAAGTTTTCTCGTGATCAGGCGCAGACCTGGCCCGAGCAATGGCACCTGCGTTATGACTCACGCCGCGGCGCCGGCTACTCCTGCCTCGCCCCGGCCGGACCGGACCATCTGGGCGTCGTCTATGAGGGCCAGTGCGAACTCTATTTCATGAGAATTCCACTGGCGGATCGTTTCCGCTAAACTCCGACGACGTCTAAAACGGACCTCTAAAACGGGGTCTGGCCCTAGGGTTCCTCGTTGCTCACCTTGATGAGCCACACCTCCGCGACGATACAGCCGCGCCCATCGACCAGATTCCATTCGACGTCGAGCGTCCCGGAACGGGTCGAGTCACGGGGGAGATAATAGCTGACGGGCCAGATGGGATCCGGCTGCGGCACGGGGCCGTGGATGCCGAACTCGTCGTTCAACGTCAGCGTCATGGATGGACGGAAACGCCCGGCGTAGGTAACTTTCAAGCGGTACTGTGCCGTCGGATCGAGCCCTTCATAGCGCATTTTGAGCGGCGTGCCGTAGAGCGTAGTCATCTGGCTCTGCCAGGAGCTCCGCAACTCCTGACGCCGCTGAAAGGCGCCGGGCAGCCGCGCTACTTCTTCATTGAAGACCATGTTCTCCGCTTCGGCCTGGGTGCCGGATTCGCGGATCGTCTTTTGGTCGGCCTGGTACTTCGGGAAGGCGACCCGGGCGGTATGGTTGCCAGAAGGGTCTTCTTCCCACGTACGATTGTACACCACATGCGAGAATTCGCCAAGGGCCCCGAGATTGTCGTAAAACCCGCCCGGACCGGGATCTTCCCAGTGGAGGATTTCATCGATGGCGGCCAACTGTGCCGCCTCGCCGTCCATCGCCAGAATGGATTCAAAGCGCTGCTCGAGCCACGGGCGATCGTTGAGGGGCTGGTCGAGCGAGTCGAGGAGAGCGCCGCGCTCGGTGTTTTGGGCGAAGTAGGGCGGCTCGACACTCAACTGGTAGCCGATGCTCTTATGGAGCACCAGGCCGAGGGCTTCGATGCTCTTGCGCAATTCCGGGGCCGCGGGGGTATCGGCCTGGGCCAAGGCCGCGCGGGCCGCATCGATGGCCGCCGCCACGCCCGTGCTGCCAGCCTTCGCCAACGCGGCATAGGCTTCGTCCTCGTAGGCCTGCTGTTTCCGCTTTTCCGCCTGCACGTTCGCGTCGTACCGCGCGCGGAAGAGGTACATCTGCGCGCGCCAGTTGGTCGCGTAGTCCGGCGTCCGCTTCGCGATGTCCTCCCAGATGGCCATCGTCTTGGGAATGCCATCATTCTCCAGAATGCGGCCTTTCCAGTTGGCTTCCAGCATCCGCAGACCCTTCGCGACGTCTCCGGCGAGTTCCATCCCGAACCAGACCTTACCGTATTCTTCGAGGGCCGCGTCCATGTCTGCTTTGGGGTCCCAGCCGAGGACGTTCCACACGTGTTTGTTCAGGTCATCGTGGATGCCGTCGGAGTACGTGCCGAAGCCATCGCTCACGCTGAGGTAGCGCAGGTAGATGTGCTGTTGCATGTCAGGCATGGGCATCATCGGCTCGCGGCCCAGGGTGTGGGCAAAGGCCGGGTCCCAATCGGGAATCGGGTACTGGCAGCGCACCGTGTGGGTGATATCCGGGTAACTTCGGATGGGGAAGCGCTTGGGCGTGCGCTCGCGCATCTCCTCCCACCCCATCTTGGTCCAGGGCCCGTAGACGAGCCCGGCGAGGTGATCCGGGTTCTCCGTGGCGAGGTAGTTGAAGAAGTAGTCGTTTTCTTCCAGGGTGAAGGTCTGGTTCGACACCCAGATTTTGGCGCCCGGATGTTTTTCTTCGAGAATGGGCGCCAAGGCCTCCAGGAAGGGCATGAGGTGAACCGCCGGAGTGCTGCCGCCGTCGCCGCCCGGCACGA
>CAMAXB010000256.1 GCA_945862035.1 Opitutus sp. GAS368 | reverse complement strand
GATGGGCTGGCCGACATCGCCTACGCCGCGGTCCTCAGCCCCACCGGAAAATTCGGCGGCATCCGCTCGGCCAACACCAGCTACTTCGCGGGCAAGGGCATAACCGGCATCTACGCGCCCGGCGTCCAGTTCGCCGGCCCGGTTTTTGTCGGCAACATCGTGGCCTTCACCACCGCGACGTCCGTCCTACTGCTTGGCGGGACGACTGACGTCCGCGTGACCGGCGGCGATCTTTTCCAAAACAACGGTCAGCCCGTGGCGGTGAGCGGAATCACGGTGCTCAACTTCGCCGCCGGTTCCACGTCCCACGGCGGAGCCATGCCGGCCCAGGTGAATCTGGCCCGGCTGGAACAGAACGGCGTAAACGTCACCAGCCAAGTTGCCGCCAGCGGCCCGACGGTCGTGACCATTGCCGCCACCAAGGCGACCAGCGATGAGTCGGGCTTGAACCCCGGCGAATTCACGCTCAGCCGCACCGGCTCGACGCTGGCGCCGGTCTCCATCAACTACGTCGTCGGTGGCTCGGCGGTCAACGGGGTCGACTATTCCGCGCTGGTGGGCTTCGCCACGATTCCCGCGGGCGCGCAAACCCTGAAGATTCCGGTCTCTCCCAATCCCGACGTGCAGCCCGACGACGCCGATACCGTCCTGGTCACCGTCGCCCCGGGCACCGGGTATTCCGTGGGCGCACTAAAGACCGCCACGGTGACGATCGCCGACAGCCCGGCGACCCTCTACGTCTCGGCGATCCGACCCGCGGGCAGCGCCACGACCTCCACCGCCTCGGGCACCGCGACCATCCTGCTCAGCAGCAGCAACACCATCGCCGGCATCACCGTCTCCTTCTCCAATCTCAGCTCCCCCGAGGTCTCCGCCCATCTCACCGTCGGGTCCAACGACGACTTCGTCTACGACCTGCCCCAGGGCCAGGTCGCCGGCGCGCAATGGACCTTCACGCCGCGGGGCACCTACACTAGCGCCGCGCTCGTCGATGCGCTGAAGACCGGCAACTTGTCCGTCCGCATCGACTCGTCGCGCTACCCCAGTGGCGAAGTCCGCGGCGCATTTGTGCAAGGCACCGGCTCGCAGCTCTTCACCATTCCGCCGACTCCCCCGACGGCTGCCCTCACGACCGTCACCGCCACCGATGCCGCCCGCCTCCTCACGCAGGCGACGTTCGGCCCGAAGCGCACCGAAATCGAGGCCCTCACCGGCGGCAGTATCGACACGTGGCTCACCGCGCAACTCTCCCTGCCCTTTTCCTCCCATCGCGCGGCGCTCCTCGCCGACAAGGCCACGTACGGCGGCAGCGGCAGCTTCACCAACTGGAATGCCCTCGCCCCGGTCAACCGCAAGTCCGCCTGGTTCAAGGTCTCACTCACCGCGGACGATCAACTTCGCCAGCGCGTGGCTTTCGCCCTCAGCCAGATCCTAGTGATCTCGGAGGTCGCCCTGGGCGACGACAGCGATGCCGAGCCCCTCGCCTATTACTACGACCAGCTGGGTGAAGGCGCATTCGGCAATTTTCGCACCCTGCTCGAAACCGTGACCCTCAGCCCGATGATGGGCCGTTACCTCAGCTCGCTGCGCAACTCCAAGGCCGACCCCAACACCGGCACCACACCCGACGAAAACTACGCGCGCGAGGTCATGCAGCTTTTCACCATCGGTCTCGTGCGGCTCCAGCCCGATGGGACGCTCGTCCTCGGCGCCGACGGCCTCCCGATTCCCACCTACAACCAGAAAACCGTCACGGAAATGGCCAAGGTTTTCACGGGTTGGGCCTACCCGTCGACGTCGCGCACCGCGTTCCGCACGGGAGCGCGAAATTACATCAGCCCGATGCAACTTTTCGATCTCTCGCATGACGACACGGCGAAGGACATCAGCCCGATCCGCGCGGCACCCATTCCCGCCGGTCAGGGCGGCACGAACGACCTTCGCGATGCCCTCGATGCCCTCGTGAACCATGACAACACCGGCCCGTACATTGCCAAGCAGCTCATTCAGCGGCTCGTCACCAGCAACCCAAGTCCCGCCTACATCTATCGGGTCGCGCAGGTTTTCCAGCAACAGAAAAGCAGTTCGACCCAGCTCGGCGCGGTGGTTCGCGCCATCCTGACCGATTGGGAGGCGCGTTCTCCGGCGGTCGCAGCCAACCTCACGTACGGGAAGTTGAAAGAGCCGCTCCTCCGGCTGACCGCCCTCCTCCGCGGTTTCAACGCCCGGGCCAGCAACGGCCGCTACCTGGGCCAGCAGGTCATGGTCAACGGCCTTCCGATCACCGGCACCACCCAGATTCCGGCGGCGGCCAGCAGCATCACGACGGTGTCCAGCGCCACCCTCCTCACCAACGTGCAGAACACTCTGGCGCAGGCCGCGCTGCGCTCGCCCACCGTGTTCAATTTCTATCATCCCGACTACGTGCTGCCGGGGCCCCTCGCCGCCGCCGGACTGGTCGTGCCGGAGTTTGAAATCACGGACGACAACTTCGCGATCACCGTGCCCAATGCCTTCCGCTCGTTCGCTCTCGCCAATGTTCCCACGACAAATGCTGCCCCCTCCACGCTCCCGCTCGATCTCGCCTACGAACTGACCCTCGTGAGCAATCCCGCCGCCCTCGTCGACCACCTCAACACCCTGCTGGCCGCGGGCAACATGAGCGCCGCCGCGCGGACCCGCATCGTCACCGCGTTGACCACGCTGCCCACCAACACCACGAGTCTCGAGCGCGCCCAGACCGCTGTATTCCTCGCCGTCACCTCCCCCGCCGCCGCCGTGCAGAAATAATCCTTTGAGAGGTAGGGACGGCTCTCCGAGCCGTCCGCGATCCGTTCGAGTTTCCCTAACCTTACTCCTTAAAGCTTAGACCATAAAACTTCATCCGATGAACCCCTCCCGCCGCCACTTCCTCGGCTCCGCCTGCTGCGCCGCCGTCGGCGCCACTGGCATCCTCTCGACGCTGTCCAGCCTCCGCCTGATGGCCGCTGCGGCCAATCCCGCCAATGGCCCGCAGGCGCCCCGGACGGCCTCGGCACTGCCCGCCGACTACAAGGCCCTCGTCTGCCTCTTCCTCAACGGGGGCAACGACGCCAACAACCTGATCATTCCGACCGGCTCGGACTATGCCGCCTACGCCAGCGCCCGTTCCAATCTCGCGCTGCCCCGGACCGACCTGCTGCCCCTCACCCCGCGGACCGCCGACGGCCGCACGTGGGCGCTCCACGCCGCCGTGCCGGATCTCCACAGCCTCTTCGCCTCCGGCCAGGCCGCGCTGCTGGCCAACGTCGGCACTCTCGTGGAGCCGACGTCAAAGTCCAAATACACCGCCGGCACCGTCAAGCTCCCGCCGCAGCTGTTCTCGCACAACGATCAGCAGGTGCAGTGGCAGCACAGCGTCCCCGACAAGCCCAGTTCCACGGGTTGGGGCGGGCGGATTGCGGATCTCGTGAACGCGTTCAATGCGAACAACGAGATCTCCATGTCGATCAGCCTCGCGGGCAAGAACACGTTCCAAATCGGCAACACCGTCAGCCAGTACGCGATCAACACCGGCGGCGCCACCACCTTGTCCGGCAGCACCGAACGCGGGTCCGCCAACGCCGCCCGCTTCGCCGCCCAAAGGGATCTCTTCAAACAAGTCCAGCCCGGCCTGCTCGAGGCCGCGTTCGCCGGTGTTTCCAGCGACGCCATCGTCAGCGCCGATCTCCTCAACACGGTTCTCGCGGCGTCTCCCGCGATCACCACTCCTTTTCCCACGCAGGCCAATAACACCAACCTGACCACCGCCGCCGCCCAGCTCCGGATGGTGGCCCGGCTCATCGCCGCCTCGCCCACGCTCGGGCTCAAGCGCCAGGTGTTCTTCGTCCAACTCGGTGGCTGGGACACCCACGCCGCGCAGTTGGTCAACGCCACGCCGACCTCTGGCACGCACGCTGACCTCCTCAAACAAACCAGCGAAGCCGTGAAGGCCTTTTATAATGCGACGGTCGAGTTGGGCGTGGCCAACCAAGTGACGCTATTCAGCGCCTCTGATTTCGGCCGCACCTATCGCTCCAACGGCGACGGTTCGGATCACGGCTGGGGCAACCACCAGTTCATCGTCGGCGGCGCCGTCCGCGGCACCGAAATCTACGGCCGGATGCCCACGCTCACCGTCAATGGCCCGGATGATACCGGTCAGGGCCGTTGGATTCCGACCACGAGCGTCGACGAATACGCCGCGACGCTGGCCACTTGGTTTGGCGTCAGCGCCTCCGACCTGCCGACCGTGCTCCCGAACATCGGCCGCTTCGCGAAGCCGAATTTGGGGTTCCTGTAGGGGGCAATGTCGGACTATTCGAGTGCAGCGACCAACATGTTTGTCGAAAACGAACGCGGTTTTCGTTCGTAGTCCCGCTTTTAGCTATAACGATGCAGTTGGATTGGAGTTGCGATGATTCCCCGAAAATTTGAGCCGCCTTGGGTGT
>CAMAXB010000255.1 GCA_945862035.1 Opitutus sp. GAS368 | reverse complement strand
CGGGGCGATCGAGGCATCTCATCGATCGCCAGCAGGGCTTTCCACGCGACCACCGCACCGCGGGCCAACCCGAGGCGACCAGCTTGCGTGTACCGTCAGCCGCAAGCCCCAAGCCGCGGAACCACCGCTTTCGCTGACCGCCGCCGGCTCCACGGACTCGATGGCGCCCGCCTGGTCTCCCCGCTCGAAATGCCGGGTCGCGGGCAGGGGCGCACCGCCTTGCTCGATCGCGAGGTCATAGTCCGCCTCGGCCATCTGCTCGGCCGCGCGCTCCAGCCCTTGGTTGCCGGCCGGATGAATGGCCACCGATGTCGACCTACGCCCGCCCAATCGAGCCGGTCCGCTCGGCGACACGCGCACTATCCACCCTGGCCAGCGCTGCCTCATCGCTTGGCCCGTCGAGCCGCGAAACGCGACGAGGGAGGAGATGCGACGCTGCACATAGGCCCGCGCGAACCGGACCGATTCGGCGTCATCACAAGTGGCGAGCGCAATCACGCGGGAAGCCAGATCGTCGGTCGCCGCCCACCCGCCCGGCAAACCGAGGAACCCCACCCGGAAGAGGAGACGGATGATCCGCATCGAGGCGCGATGCCTGCGCATCCCGTCCGCCATGGCCAGAGGCGAGTTGCACCCGGTGGCCCCGTTTCAGCGCGCAAGCCGCCAGCCAAACCAGGTGGCCGCCAGGCAGGCTACGACCGAGCCCAGGACATTGGCCGCCGCCGACCACGGCTGCCCCCGCTGAAACGCCTCCAGCGTCTGCCAGCTGAATGTGGAAAAGGTCGTGAAGCCGCCACAGAATCCGGCCACGAGCAATCCATGCCAGCGGGCGTTCTCAGGCGCGAGGCCGCCCAGTCTTCCCATGAGGTAGCCGATCAGGAGCGACCCGGCGACATTCACCACGATCGTGCCCCACGGCAGCCGGGCGGCGGGGAGCAGCCACGCCATTGCCACCCGGGCGACCGAGCCGAAGGCGCCACCCAGCGCGACGTAGAGCAGAAGTCCCGGACTCATCTCCGGGCCGCGATCAACTGCACATCATACGCCCGGATGCCGGCCGCGATCGCCGCCGCGAGATCGTCGCGATAGGCCGCACTCCCAATCCGACGCGCCTCCGCATCGTTGGAAAGAAATCCGGCCTCGATCAGGACCGCCGGACAGGAAACGAACTTCAACACGGCGAAGCGGGCCCGCTTGAGTCCGCGATCCGGCGCCTTCAGGCTCGAAAGGATCTGGCGATGGAGCGCATAGCCCAGGACTGCATTCCACGCGTCGTGACGATTGCCGGGCGCGGCCACCCGGTCCGCGGCCAGGCGCGTGCCGTCGGCGGTGGAGCGCTGATACTGGGGCGTGAACGTATAGGTCTCGGTCCCCTGCACGCGGGGCGCATCGACCGCCGGTACGGCGTTGAAATGCAGGCTGATAAAGAGATCCGCATGGGCTTCATTGGCGACCTCGGCGCGCCGGCGAAGATCCTCCGACTTGTCCGTCGAGAGGTGCCGGTCGTCCGTGCGGGTCAACACCACCTGATAACCCTCGCGCTCCAGCAATTTTTTCAGGCGGAGCGCGGTGTCGAGCGCGACCGTCTTCTCGTCGAGCTTAAGCCCGGCATGCTGCTTGCCGGGATCGATTCCCCCATGCCCGGGGTCGATCACGATGGTGCGAAGCGCCGGCACCGCGCCGGCGATCCCGGCCGGGCGGAGGATGGCCGAGAACACTTTCTCGGCATCGATGCGGCTGATGAACAGCGAGCGATCCCGCGCGACGACCGGCTCGCCGAGAAAGACGCGCGTGCCGTTGAGCGAGGCCTCCCGTGAATTCGCCTCAATCTCCACCTTGGTCCAGCTGCTTTCGAGCCGCAGCCGGCTCCCGGCCTCCAACCCCGTGGGCTTCAGCCCGTACCGGTTGAAGAAGCTTCGAGCCTCGGTGTACTCGACACCAGAGATCCGAACGGTCCCGAGGGCGGCAACGGCGGGCGTGGGGCGAATAGGGTTGCGCGCCGGAGCCGAGGCGGCCCCGCTCAGCAGGACGGCCGCCAAGCCGGCGGCCGTGGCGACACCCAGAAAACGGGCGATGCGACGAGGCATCGCGAAAAATCAGGCGATCGCCTGATCGCGGTCGTCCTCGGGAGCATCGCGCATCTCCTTCTCCGGGACGTGGAACTTCGGCTTCCGTTTATTGGCCGGATGCGGCGTCAGCATGACATTGATCTGCTTGCCCATCAGCTTGGCCTCGTTGTCCGGATGGCCCATGCCACTCAGCTCATCGAGGGCCTTCTTCATCACGCCAAAGCCGATCTCGGTGTGCGCCATCTCACGACCGCGGAACTTGAGGCGGAGCTTCACCTTGTTGCCATGCGCGAGGAATTCCTCGGCGTGGCGGAGCTTGGTATTGAAATCGCCGTCCGCAATTCGGGCCGTGAACTCGATCTCCTTGATCTTGCTGGCGGTCGCCTTGGAGTGGGAGCTCTTCTTCTGCTCCTCGTAGACGTACTTGCCGAAATCCATGATGCGGCAAACCGGGGGCTGGGCGTTGGGCGCGACCTCCACGAGATCAAGGCCCACGCTGATCGCCAGCTGCAGCGCCTTGTCCGTCGCGAGAATGCCCAGCTGCTTGCCCTCAGGTGAGATCACCCGAATCGACGGGACCTTGATCCGGCTGTTGCGCCGGATATTCGCAAAGGGATCGTTGTTGCGACGCTGGAAGTAACCGGGGCGGCCGCCACCGGAAGGAAACGAGTTGGCCATCAATAAGGAATTTGCTTGGTGCGGATCGAACGAGGTTTTCTCCCACTGCCACCGGGTTGACAACAACGAAGTGAAACCGGCGCAGGCGCCGGAAATCATAAATCCCGACCGGGCAGACCCTCAAGGATCCGGGTTTCACCCCGTTCGGCCTCGTTTTGCGATTGGACCGCTTCGAATTCGGGATTTGTGTCCGGCGGCTCTCGGCAGGGTCAAATGCTGAAACTCTCCCCGCAGGAGCAACTCGCCTTGGCGTTGGGGTTGGAGAACTTAAACCCGCCGGCGATGAGTTTGCTCGAGTGATCCAGCACCGTCCCCTTCAGGTACAGCGCCGTCTTGGGATCCACTAGGACCTCCGCCCCGGCTGTCCGCACGAGAATGTCCCCTTTTCGAGGTTCCGGGACAAAGCGGAGCTTGTAACTCAACCCGTTGCAGCCCCCCCCGCTGATGGCGATGCGCAGAAAGCCGCCCTGCTGCTCGCGAGCGGCCAGCGCCGCAACCTTGCGCCCAGCCGCCTCCGTTAAGTTGACGAGCGCCGCGCTCCCGAGGCGCACGCCTTCAGGCACCGTGGCCGGAGCGACCGGGACCGGTGCGGGGGGCGCGGGGGCCAGGGACTGGAGCGGGATGGCCGACATTCCCCGAATCTCACTCCGCGGTCCGGGGAGTGCAAGCACCCGCGCGCATTGATCCCCAACCGGCCGCGACGGATCGGGTTCCACGGCCCTCGGACGCCGGCGTCAGCCGCTGTCACGCCTGCCCCGCGCCACAATCAAGCGGCGTGCCACGGCCACCGCATTCGCAAAGCTCGTTCCCGACGCGACGCCCTTGCCCGCGAGGCCGAAGGCCGTGCCATGGTCCGGGCTTGTGCGGACCCACGGCAGTCCCAAGGTGACATTCACCGCCTGATCAAAGTCGATCGTCTTGAGCGGCGCGAGGCCTTGGTCGTGGTAAAGCGCGATCACCACGTCGAACTCGCCGCGCAAGTGGCGCGCAAAGAGCGTATCTCCGGGCTGCGCCCGCGAGACGCCGGGGAAACGGGAGCGCAACCCGTCCAGGATCGGGTCAAGTAAATCGGTTTCCTCCGTGCCAAGCAGGCCGCCCTCCCCCGCATGGGGGTTCAGGCCGCAGACGCCGATGCGCGGCGCGGCGACCCCTTCCGCTCGCGCCAGTTCGTCCGCCGCCGCGACCGCGCGGGCGAGGTGGGCGGGCGTGAGGAAGTTCGGCACCTCCCGCAGCGAGATATGCCAGGTCAGCAGAACCACCCGCATGCGCCCGCCACAGAATGCCATCGTCGGCGCCCCACCCCACGCCGCTGCAAAAAACTCCGTCTGGCCCGGATACGGATAACCCACCCGCGCCAGCTCGGCCTTACTGACCGGGGCCGTCACCACACCCGAAAAATCCCCCGTCCGCACGCCCGCGGCCGCACGCTCCATCGCGGCCCACGCCAGCCTCGCACCGGCCGGATCGGCCCGCCCCGGGTCCGCCGCGTAGTCAGCCGGCCCCACCGCGATTTGCTGCCGGGAACCCACGGGAAGGGTCGCCAGCCACCGGGCCGGCCCCACGACGGCCACCTGCGCCGCCTCAGTCGGATGCGACTCGAGCCAGCGCGCAATGATCTCCGGTCCCACGCCGGCCGGGTCACCGCAGGTGAACACCAGGGGTCGCAGGCTCATGACGGATCAACCTCCGCCGGCGCACTCCGTGCAGGCCGCGCGGCCCCGCGCTTGCCCTGCGTGAAAAACTCCAGAAAGCGCCGGGCCTCCGCCGAGACCGCCG
>CAMAXB010000254.1 GCA_945862035.1 Opitutus sp. GAS368 | reverse complement strand
TCGTTCGGCGCGCCCTCCCAGGCGTCCTTCCACCAGACATCCCGGCCCTCGACCATCGTGACCGGGTTGCCGCAGCGCTTGAGCACCATGACGGTCTGCACGCTCGGGGCACCCTCGACGGCCTTGTCCACATTGGCTTTAAGCTCAATGACCTTGCCGCGGCGCCAGCCGCCATCGGCGGTGATGACGAGCTTGGCCTTGCAGTCATTCAAGCGGTCCTTGATCGCCTCGGCGCTGAAGCCGCCAAAGATCACGGTATGGACGGCGCCGATACGGGCGCAGGCCAGCATGGCCATGACGGCCTCGGGCACCATCGGCATGTAGATCGCCACGCGGTCGCCGGCAACCAGACCCATGTTCTCGAAGATATGCGCCAGGCGGCAGACGTGAAAATGCAGCTGCCGGTAGGTGATGGTGCGCACGTCGCCCGGCTCGCCTTCAAAAATGATGGCCGCCTTGTTTTCGCGAGCGGTACCGAGGTGCCGGTCGAGGCAGTTCTCGGCCACGTTTAACTTGCCCCCGGTGAACCACTTGGCATGGGGTGCCTTCCACTGCAGCACCTTCTTGAACGGCTTGCGCCAAACGAGGTGTTCTTTGGCCTGGCGGCTCCAGAATTTTTCTGGGGAGTTGACAGACTCCGCGTAGAGCTTCTTATATGACGCCAAGCTCCCAAGGTTAGCTTGGCGCTGAAACTCGGCCGAAGGCCTGAAAACCCGGTTCTCCCGGGATACTGAGGTAATCGTCTGGTCGGTCACGTGAGTGGCTGATTTTTGGGTTAAACCTGTGTGTGCAGTCAGAAAGCACCGTGTTTATCCTGTCCGAAGTTTTGGGCGTCAAGCATCGTACCCGCGTGGGGCGACCAATTTCATATTTTCCGTATCATGGATAAACACCCCACGTCCACGCCCGCCGACCCCACGCCGGCGCCCTCGTCCTCCGCCCCGGTGGCGGCCGCGCCCGAACGCGTGGAAAACGTCATTCACATCGAAGGCGTACTGGACATTGACCTGCAAAAGGGCGGCAACGGCCAGCTCCTCGATCTGTCCAAGTTCGGCAAGCGCCGTCCGAGCGACGCCTTCGTCCCCAAGGAGCTGATCCGCCGATTCAAGCTCCGCCAAGGCAGCGTGATCGGGGGCACCGCCTATCCGGCAGAGGGCAAGTTCCCGAACCCGAAGATGAAGTTCATTGAGACGGTCGACGGGCTCACCATCGACGAGCGCCGCGCCAAGCTCGATTTCACCGCCCTGACGACGGTCTCGCCCGACAAGCAGATCAAGATGGAGCTCAAGGATGGCCGGCTGACGACGCGCGCCGTCGATCTTTTCTGTCCGATCGGCAAGGGCACCCGCGGCCTCGTAGTCGCCCCGCCCCGTACCGGCAAGACCACCCTGCTCCGCGACATGGCCCTGGGCACGCTCCAGAACAATCCCGAGTGCCATGTGATGGTGCTGCTGGTCGACGAACGCCCCGAGGAAGTCACCGATTTCAAGCGCAGCGTCCCGGCCGAGGTCTGGGCCTCGTCGAACGATGAGAATGTCGATAGTCACATCCGCGTCGCCGACATGGCGATCGAGCGGGCCCGCCGCCTCGTTGAGGTCGGGCGCCACGTGGTGCTTTTCCTCGACTCGCTCACCCGCCTTGCGCGCGCGCACAACACGCTGCGCAACAGTGGTCGCACGGGTTCGGGCGGTCTGGACGTCCGAGCACTCGAGAAGCCCCGCCAGCTGTTTGCGTCGGCCCGCAACACCGAGGAGGGCGGCTCGCTCACCATCGTGGCCTCGATTCTGGTCGAGACGGGCAGCCGCATGGACGACGTCATTTTCCAGGAGTTCAAGGGCACCGGCAACATGGAGCTCGTGCTCGACCGCAAGTGCGCCGAGATGCGCCTGTGGCCGGCGATCAACATCGCCTCGTCCGGCACCCGCAAGGAAGAGCTCCTGATCGATGCCAAGAAGCTCGAAGGCATCCACTTTTTCCGCCGCGCCCTGGTTTCCCAGAAGATCGAGGAGGCGACCGACACGATGATCGCCCGCCTCTCCAAAACCAAGACGAACGACGAGTTCCTGAAGCTGATCGCCCGCTAGGCGAACCTGACGGAAAATTCACCCTTGCCCACACCGCCAAAACCCTGAACAAAATCACCTTCCGTCGCGCGCGCGGTGTGCCGGCGGGGATGTAGCCAGCCAACCCTTACGCATGCACAGTTTTTCCGAGCAATGTCTTGATATGGCCCGCTCGATGTTGAGCCATAATCTCGACTCGATCCAGCCCGACGGCACCATCCTCCCCGCCCCCGGCGAGGATCCGCGTCCCGACGAGCCCGGCCATGTTGCCTACGCGCTCGGCGAATATTACCGCGCCACCGGTGAAAGCACCCTCAAGGGGTACGACCTCGTCGACCTCGCAGCCCGCTGCATCACCGCCCAGATGTTCACCGAGCCCGCCGCCGAGAATGGTCTCGCCTACGCGTCCCTCGGCCTTCTCTGCTTCGGCCCCTCCAAGGACCGCAATCCGGTCTGGGAACGCCTTGTTCCCGAGACGCAGGAGCGCATCGACAAGTCCCTCCTCCACCGCAGCGACTACGACAACCACTGGCAGGCCTTCAACGTCGCCAAGGCCGTGGCCCGTTTCAGCTTCGGCTTGTCCAAGAAGGACGAGACGTCCCGCCTGATCGAGCGCCTCTGCGACCGGATCAACGCGACGAGCTCCAACGGGTTCTTCGACGACTCGACCACGGGCTTCGGCGGCAACTTCAATCTCTACGGCGTGATGACCTTCGTGTTCATCCGCTCGGCCCTCCAGCTCCACGCCAACAGCGGCGTGCGCGACCGCAAGCTCCCGACCCTCCGCACCTACGCGGAAAAGTACATCAAAATGATGCCCGATCTCGTGCGGGCAGACGGTCTTGGCTGGGCCTTTGGCCGCGCCGCGGGCGCCTACGGCCAGATGCACTGCATCAGCCTCGTCCTGCAGGGCCTGCGCGACGGCTGGATTCCCGACGAGCAGAAGCCGAAGTACTACGATCTCCTCCGCCGCCTGTTCGTGTTCTTCTACCAGACCTATCTGGACCAGGAGCACGGCTTTCTCGACCTCCGGGACGAGGAGCGCACCGCCTACCGCCAGCACACGACGCGCATGGCGAATTTCGACGCCGCCCGCTACCTCTGCCAGTGGGCTCGCCTCGCGAAGACGATCCAGATGCCGGGCGGCGCGCCCAAGCCCGAGCCGATGCGCACCACCGGCCGCTTCGTCATCTTCGACAAGTCCAACCGCAAGGAGCAGGGCGTGTTCCTCTACCGCGATGCCGAGAGCGGCCTGCATGCGCAGATCCCGCTGATCAGCTCCGGCAGCAAGCTCACCGCCGACTCACTCTCCTTCCCGCACTGCCCGGGCGTGTTCGACTGGCCAAACAACATTTACGCGCCGGTCATGCAGCCCGAGCTGACGTTCGGCGAACACGTCACGCTGCCCTCGTTCTACGGCAAGAACTGCGTCACGGGCCTCGGCCTGCGCAACAGCTTCTACTTCCGTTACGAGCAGCCCGAGCTGATCAACACCAAGGAGGAGATGATCAAGGGTCTCGGCAGCGTGAAGGTCCAATGGAACTTCGCCGGCCCGAAGATCAGCTGCGAGTTCGCCTACACGGTGAAACAGCCCGTCACGCTCGACAAGTTCCGCTACCTGCTCGTCATCGCCGCCCCCCACTCCAAGTACCACGTCGGCGGCACCCTCGCCCTCGGCCCCCAGGGGCTGCGCTGCACGGTCAGCAAGGACGACTTCCAAGCCGTCTGGCAGGAGACCGAGGTGGTCACCGCCGACCCGACCTACCGCACCAACTACGGCAAGATCCACTACCTGCAGCACCTCGTGCGCGATCACCCGCTGATCATGCGCCCGGGCAATGTCTACCGCCTGGTCGTGAACTTCGAACCCGACGTCGTGCAGGTGGATGGCTAAGGATTTTCGAATCTCGAATTTTGATTTTCGATTGCAGCCCGGATTCCGGTCCGCGGCGGCTTGAATCGAGATTCGAAAATCCAAAATCGAAAATTCCGTGCTCTCGCGAAGGATCATTCCCTGCCTCGACGTAACCGCCGGGCGGGTCGTGAAGGGTGTCAAATTCCTCGAACTGCGCGACGCCGGCGATCCGGTCGAGTCCGCGCGCGCCTATGACCGACAGGGCGCCGACGAGCTGGTGTTTCTCGATATCACCGCTTCAAGCGACAATCGCGGCATTATGCACGACGTCGTCGCCAAAACGGCCGAGCAATGCTTCATGCCGCTGACCGTGGGCGGCGGCCTGCGCTCCCTTGATGACATCGAGACGATGCTCAAGGCAGGCGCCGACAAGGTCTCGCTCAACACCTCGGCGATCAAGGATCCCTCCCTCCTCCGTGCCGCCTCCGAGCGCTTCGGCGCCCAGTGCATCGTCCTTGCGATCGACGCCAAGGCCGAGCCCGGCGGCAACGCCTGGCGGGTGTACACCCACGGCGGGCGCAACCCGACGGAACTCGATGCGGTCGCGTGGGCGCGT
>CAMAXB010000253.1 GCA_945862035.1 Opitutus sp. GAS368 | reverse complement strand
GAAAGATCGGCGAGCCGGAATTCCGGGCGCCGCTTCCAGAGCCGGAGCTGGTCAATGCAGGTCGTCGTCGAGATCCGCGCGACCCAGTGCGGGAAGGGCACGGCACCCCGGTACTGCTCGAGTCGCGAGAAAACTTTGAGGAAGACCTCCTGGACAATGTCCTGCTCGTCCGTCCGTCGCGGCAGCCGGGCCCGGACAATCCCGATCACCAGTGGGTGAAGGGTTTCGACGAGATCTCGGGCGGCCTGCTGCTCACCTTGGCGCACCCGGTCGAGGCAACCTTCATAGTCGAAGGCGTCGTCAGAGGATTGGGCGGCGGCCTTGGGCCGTGCGACCGGATGAACCGGAACCGAAGTGTCGGCCCCGGAGAAAAGAAATCCGGACGGTGCAGGCAGAGCGAAGGCGGCATTCATGGTCGCGGGGAATACGGTTGAGGGTGATACCGACTGGCGGGGCGGGTTTATTCGCTGCGGTGGCTCTGTTCGGCGACCCGAGCAGCCACCGGATCCTTGGCCGTGGCGATCGCCGTGGCCTGCGAAGGAGCGGAGCCGAAGTCAGCAATGCGGCCGAAGGAGAGGAGGACGCCGGCGAAGACCGTGGCGGCGACGAGGAGGAAGGAGGTGTTGTTCTTCATGAGAGGAGGATGGTTTGGCGGAGCAGTGGGTGGATAGGGGTGGGTAACGGGAAGTGGATCACTCGATGCGCAGGGTCGCGTCGGCGGAGGTGGCGGGAGCTACCTCGGGCGCGGGGGCGGTCGACGAGGCGACCTGGGGCGTGACCGTGTCGAAGCTGGCGACGCTGCCGAAGCAGAGGGCCATGGCGGCAACGGTGGTGGCAGTGACGAGGAGGAAGGAGACGTTGTTCTTCATGAGAGGAGGATGGCTGTTTGTTTTTGTGGGCGTTCGTTGATTACGTCCCCACTCTAGCCCCCCCGTGTAAGCGCCGTGTTTGTTTTGGCGGGAGATTTGTTAAGCCCGCGTAAAGCTCGGGGCCGAGATTCACTCCCAAAGGCACGGCCACGTCGCTGGTCGGCAGCAGTGATACGCGCATGTGATTACGCATCATTGACTAAAGTTTTTTCGTGCATCGTCCCTCCCCGGCGCACCCCGGCGCTCTGGAAGCGGGCAAACCCCATCCCGGCGCGGGCGTGGGATGAAACCCTGACCGGAGCCGATACCCGTCGTTTCCCGACAACCTTTGGCCGTGGGGCGATACCCTACACGGATCGGAGCACCCCTGCCATCCGGTAGAACTCGAGACCCCCGCGTTACCTGATCACGCGCATCGCCCGCGCGTACGGCTTCCTCGATTCTGTCGCCGTGCGGACGCGGCTGCGCGGCTGCGCGCAGCCCTCCGAGGTGGCCGAGCCCATCGAGTTACTCCGCGCCGGGGCGCTCTTCCACGCCCGCGGGCTCGTGAACACCAAGGCCATTCAGCACAATCTCGACTGGGTGTGGCCGTACTGGGTGGAGCGCCGGTCACCACGTGAAGCACGCTCACGGGAAATCCCACCATGGGCACCAGGGTCACGGCAATAAACACGGCCACGCCGTTCAATCGCGCTGCCTCTGCGTGCGGCGCCTCAACATCGATGCGGCCCCGGGCCAGTCCGAGCCCCCCCAGAGCGAACACTCCCAGCGCAAGCAGGGCCGGGGTACTCTTTTCAGGTTGAGCCAATCCGGGAGCTTCATTCCAGAGCCAACCCGCCACTCCGCCCGTGGTTCGATCACGGTGGAACGCGCTGCCCTCGACGCGTTAGCATCGGGTGATGCGGCGAAAGCTCGATCCCGCACCTTGAGGGCAAGGCGCGCCACCGCCCTCTAGGGTCAGCGACCCCGGCGACAAGGATCAGGGTACGTCCGCCCGGCGGCGAACCCGGTCCACGATCGCCAGGAGCTCCGAAAAATCCTCGTCGCGCGACCGGCTGGCGACCTTGTAGTCAAACTTCGGTGCCTCCAGCCGTTCGCGCTCTGCCGTGCGGAGGCGGTGCTCGATTTCATCTTCGCTGTCCTGACCGCGCGTGACCATGCGGACCCGCAGGGTCTCCATCGGCACATCAATGAACACGGTCCCCATGTGACGCGCGAGCAGCGGCTTGTTCGCCGCGGCTCGCCGAAAATTATCCACGCCCTGCACGTCAATGTTGATGACGAGGCTCGCGCCCGCGTTGAGCGGCCCAATCACCGACGAGGCCAAAGTACCGTAGCGATTCTTTTGATGGACCCACGCCCACTCAAGAAACGCTCCCGCCGCGACTTTTTCGTCAAACTGCAGCGCCGACAGGAAATGGTAATGCACCCCATCGACTTCACCCGGACGCGGGGGACGGGTGGTCGTGGTCACGACCCGGGAAAACCCGGCCGACTCCGCTACCAACCGCTCACAAAGGGTGCTCTTGCCCGAACCCGCCGGGCCGGCGATGACGATTAGAACAGGGGTCGGGCGAGCAGGTGCGGTCATGCGATGGTGAATTCGTCCGCGCGTCTCGCTCAATAGGTGAAGGCCACGCCGCAGAGCAGCAGGCCGTAGGCCGCGAGCGCTCCGCCCAGCACCCGCGGACGCATGGGCTGCCGATAGAGCCACTCAAGAAAGTCACGCAACCGAAAAGGCGAAGCCCCGAGGTAGATCGCGAGCCCCACTCCCACGTAGACGACCGAGACCATGAAGAGGCGCTGCGGATATTGGAATTCCATGTACGCCGTATCCAGCAGCGGCATCGCACCGAGCAGCATCAGGACCGCAATCCCGCGGACCGCCAGGAAGTCGGGCACGAGAAAGAAAGAGGCCCCCGCCACGAGCGCAAAGAAGATGAACAGGGCGACTCGATACTGGCCAAAGTCGGCCTCCGAGAGATGCCAGATGTTGAAAAGGAACCACGCCGCCCCCGCGCCAAACAGGATGATCGAGGCCGCCGTCGAGCGCGGCAGCGCCTTGAGCGAGGATGAAATCGCCGTCCCACTAGCCAGCAGCAGTCCGCCCAGCAACAGGAGTAGCAGTCCGGGGATCAGGGTGGCGACAGTGAGTGACATGGTTTCGTGAAAATCGTTCTCGTTCTCCTAATCGTTCCCGTTCTCGTCCGGATAGCTAGCCGGTTCTTCAGGCCACCCCGGCAAGCACCAGCTCGCCATAAAGGGTACTGACCGACGCCCGCTCAATCCGCAAGGGCACGAGCTGGCCGACTAGGCGCGGATCTGCGTCGAAAATGCAGACTCGGTTGCCGCGGGTGCGCCCCGTGAAATGCGCGCCCGACTTATCCGGGCCCTCGACCAGCACTTCCTCAACCGTACCAATGAGCCGCTCGTTGCGACGCACCGAATTGGCCTTGAGCAGCTCCAGTAGCACCTGGTTGCGCTGTTCCTTCACGTCGTCGGGAATCTGGTCGCCGAGATCCGCCGCCACCGTCCCGCTGCGGACGGAGTACTTGAAGATGTACGCCATGTCGTAGTTGCACGCCTGAAAGAGCTGGCGCGTCTGCTCGAAGTCCTCGTCCGTCTCCCCCGGGAAACCCACGATGACATCCGTCGAAAAGTACATCCCGGGCTTAACCGCGCGCAGCGAATCGACGATCTCCCGGTAGCGGTCGCGCGAGTAGGGCCGGTTCATCGCACGCAGAATCCGGTCGCTCCCGGACTGCATCGGCAGGTGCACGTACTCGCAGAGCTTGGGCAGACGGCCATAGGCCTCGACCAGGTCCTGCTTGAACCCGCGCGGATGCGGGGAGGTGAAGCGGATGCGCTCAATGCCCTCGATGGCATGCACGCGCTCAACCAGCTGGACGAAGGGCGAGACGCCATCGGTATGCGCGTAGTCGCGCCGGCCGTAACTGGTGACGATCTGCCCGAGGAGCGTGAGCTCGCGCACGCCCCGCTGCGCCAGCTGTCTGCACTCGGCCACGATCTCGTCCATGGGCCGCGAGCGCTCGTCGCCGCGCGTCTTGGGCACGATGCAGAACGCGCAGTCCATGTTGCAGCCCTGCTGGATCGAGACGAAGGCGCTGATCTGTCGCTCGTCCATCTCAAGATGGTCGCGGATCGTGTTCTGCGAACCCGCCTCTTCCCCGATATCCACGATGCTCGCCCCGACCGGCACCCCGGCGGCGCGGGCCGCCCGCAGGTTATCGAGGTAGTCGGGCACCTGGTGAAACTTCTGCGTGCCGATGATCAGGTCGACATCCGGCAGGGTATCGAGGAGCGCGGCCCCACGGTTCTGCGCCATGCAGCCGAGGATCCCGAGCACGAAGTCGGGATTGCGTCGCTTTCGCGCGACCACGTTGGCAGCCTTACCGATCGCCTTCTGCTCCGCGGAGTCGCGCACGCTACAGGTGTTGAGCAGCAGGATGTCGCAGATCTCCTCCTTGTCGACGATCCGGTAACCCCGGGCACGCAGCATCGCCGCGACAGCATCACTGTCGCGTTCGTTCATCTGACACCCGTAGGTTTTGATGAAGACGCGGTTCACGTTCCGGAAGGGTCTTAGCTACCGAGCGGGGGAATAGGGTCAACGCGGATTCCGGAAGGGCCTTACCCCAAACCCGGTGTCACGCAATACGTGACACTTTGCGCCGAGACCGTCAGGAGTGCCCCAGGCGGGCGAGGGCCCGG
>CAMAXB010000252.1 GCA_945862035.1 Opitutus sp. GAS368 | reverse complement strand
TGTCGAGCGGCAGGCTCATACCTCCGTGGTGGTAGACCAGCCGGTCGAGGCGGGCGGTCAGGCCGGGGAGTTCAATGGAAGGGGAGGTCACGTCGTAAGTACACGCGTTCCCACTCCCGGCGCAAGCTGTTCGGAGGAGAGGGCAGACGGAAGGGGGCAGATGCCAGAGATCAGTTCGATCCAGAACAAACTCGGCGTCTCCAAGGTCAGGGTTCCCGCTTCCGGCTGCCGGTTTCCGTCTTCCGACCTGGCCCCTGACCTCCGCCCTCTGTCTGGACACTGACATCTGACCTCTGACGTCTCTCCGCTTGAACCCAAGCTTGCCACCGTCGGACGGGGCGCGCACAAACGCCCGTTTATGGAAAAACTGGCCCTCCTATCGGTGAGTGATAAACGCGGCCTCGTCGACTTTGCGACGGCCCTCGTGAAACAGTTTGGCTACCGCCTGCTGTCGACCGGTGGCACTGCCAAACTGCTGGCCGAAAAAGGCCTGCCCGTCACGGAGGTCAGCCAGCACACGGGCTTTCCCGAGATCATGGAGGGTCGCGTCAAGACCCTGCACCCCAAGATCCACGGCGGTCTCCTCTGCCGTCGCGACAAGGCGGACCACCTGGCCCAAGCCGCGACTAACGACATCGCATTGATCGATCTGGTGGTCGTGAACTTGTATCCGTTCGAGCAGACCGTGGCCAAGCCGCACGTCGAGTTCGAGGAGGCCATCGAGAACATCGACATCGGCGGCCCGTCCATGCTGCGCAGCGCGGCTAAGAACCACGAGAGCGTCACGGTCGTCTGCGATCCCGCGGACTACGCATCCGTGATCGCCGCCTTCGCGGCCCCGGCTGAACTTGGCGCGCTCCGCCGGCGGCTGGCCCTCAAGGTCTTCCAGCGTACGGGCGCCTATGACACCGCGATTGCTGCCTACCTGCAGTCGGAGGCGGACGGACCCGACCTCGCGGCCCTGAGCGGGTTTCCCGACAAGCTCTCGCTCAGTTATGGCAAGGCGCAAACCCTGCGCTACGGGGAGAATCCGCATCAGCAGGCCGCGCTTTACGGGACCTTTCACGAGCACTTCCAGCAGCTGCAGGGGAAGGAGCTCAGCTATAACAACATTCTCGATATCACCGCCGCCACCTACCTCATCGGTGAGTTCGAGCGCCCGACGGTGGCGATCCTGAAGCACACCAATCCCTGCGGTGTTGCCAGCGCGGATACCTTGGAGGAGGCGTGGGAGCAGGCCTTCGCCACCGACCGGCAGGCGCCCTTCGGCGGGATCATCATTGTCAACCAGACCCTGGGCGGCGGTCTGGCCAAGACGATCGCGGAGATCTTCACCGAGGTCATCATCGCCCCGCGCTTCAGCGACGAGGCACTCGCGATCTTTGGCAAGAAGAAGAACCTGCGCCTGATGGTCGCGAAGGAGGGCATCGGCCCGGATTCGTTGCAGGAGGTGCGCTCGGTCATCGGTGGCGTGCTCCTGCAGGATCGGGATAAGATCCTGGGCAATCCCCGCGAATTCAAGGTCGTGACCAAACGCCAGCCCACCGCGGAGGAGTGGGCCGGCATGCTCTTCGGCTGGAAAATCGGCAAGCACGTAAAGTCCAATTCCATCGTCTACTGCCGCGGCGAACGCACCCTCGGGGTCGGCGCCGGGCAGATGGCCCGCGTTGACAGCTCGCGCATCGCGGTCTGGAAGGCAGGCGAGGCCGGGCTCGATCTCAGGGGCTCCGTCGTCGCGAGCGAGGCCTTGTTTCCCTTTGCCGATGGGCTGATCGCCGCCGCCGAAGCCGGCGCCACCTGCGCAATCCAGCCCGGTGGCTCCGTCCGGGACGAGGAGGTCATCAAGGCGGCCGACGACCGCGGCCTGGCCATGGTCTTCACCGGTATCCGGCATTTTAAACACTGAGCGAACTGTCGGGTCCCGACGCGTTCAGTCCGTTCACATCCTCCTGATCTCATGAAGCTCTCCGCTGCCCTTCTCGCGCTGGTCCTTCTCGCCACGGGTTGCTCCACCGTTCCGGAGACCGGCCGACGCCAGCTCATGCTCGTTTCCCCCGCCGAGGAAGCGGGTATGGGGTTGGAAGCTTTTGCCCAGCTGAAGAAGGCCGAGAAGGTTTCGACGGATGACGACACCCATGCCCGCATCCAGCGGATTGGCCGGCGGATCGCCCAGTCGGTCGGGCGCGAGCTGCCAAATGCGCAGTGGGAGTTTGTGGTCTTCGAGTCCGACCAGCTCAACGCTTTTGCCCTGCCCGGCGGCAAGGTCGGGATCTACATCGGCCTGATCAAGCTCGCGGAAAACGATGATCAGCTGGCGGCCGTGATCGGGCATGAGGTCGCGCATGTGACCTCTCGTCACGGGGCCGAGCGCACTTCCCAGAATCTCGCCGTAGCCGGGGTGGGTTTCCTGGCGCAGGTGGGCATGGATGCCAAGGACTTCGACCCGGCCAAGCGCAATGCGATCCTCGCCGCCTACGGTGTCGGCGCATCCGTTGGCCTGATGCTGCCGTATTCCCGCCTGCATGAAACGGAGGCCGATGCCGTCGGACTGCGATTCGCGGCGGGGGCCGGCTATGACCCCCGGGCAGCCGCGGCGTTCTGGCTGCGCATGGCGGCGGCCAACAAGGGGAGGGCGCGGCCCGCGGAGTTTCTTTCCACCCACCCAGCCGAGGTCACCCGCATCAAGAGTTTGCAGGAACTGGCCCCACGCTACCTGCCGCTCTACGAAAGCGCCCGGGTCAGTTACGAGGAAACGCAGCCCTGAGTCGGAGAATTTAAGGCGTTTCGACTAGCGCGAAACCGGCGGATGCGTAAAGATGGGTGCATGTTCGACCCTGTTGAAAAGCTGAAGGAATTCATCCGCCATCCGAGCATCTCGACTGACTCGAAGGCCTTGGCCGGGATGAAGGGGGCGCAGGAGTTCGTCTCAGACCTCCTCAGCTCGCTCGGTTTCAAGGTCGAGGTCGTCAAGACCGACCTCCATCCGATCATTCTGGCTGAGCGCGCCGGCGACCCCGCGTGGCCCCATGTCATCATCTACGGGCACTATGACGTCCAGCCCGCCGATCCGGTGGCGCTCTGGCAGACGGCCCCCTTCGAACCCGAGGTGCGCGGCAACCGGCTGTACGGCCGTGGTGCCGCCGACAACAAGGGCCCGCTGATGACCCACATCTCCGCCGTAGCCCGGCTGCTCGCGCGCCGGCCGGACCTGCCCCTGCGCATCACCTTCATGATCGAGGGTGAGGAGGAAATGGGCAGCCCCAGCTTCCCGAAATTTCTCACCGCCTACCGGGATCGGCTGAAGCAGGCCGATTTCGTTTTCCTGTCAGACACAGGGATCCCGTCCGAGGACCAGATCGTGCTCACCTGCGGCCTGCGCGGACTCGTGCTGTGCGATGTCGAGGTCACAGGCTCAACGAGCGATCTCCACTCCGGCCTGCATGGCGGCGTGCTGCGCAACCCGATCCAGGCCGTCTCCGAGCTCTGCGCCTCGCTGCACACGCCGGAGGGGCGGGTCAATGTGCCGGGCTTCTATGACGACGTGCTGGATGTCGAGCCATGGGAGCGCGAGCAGCTCGTCAAGCTCGGCGGCAATGCGGATAAGTACCGCGAGTTTCTCGGCATCAAGGCCTTTCACACCGCCCCGGGCTTCAGCCCGTTCGAGGCAGTCCGCTTCCAGCCCACGCTGGAGTTCAATGGCATCGGCGGCGGCTACCAAGGGGAGGGGACCAAGACCGTCATCCCGAGCAAGGCGTTCGTGAAGATCAGCTGCCGCTTGGTGCCCAACCAGACTCCGGCCAAGATCCGCGAGCTGCTCTACCGGACCATCCGTGAGCGCATGCCCGCCGATGTGAATTACCGCATCATCGACCAGCACGAAGGCACGCCGTACATCGTCGTACCGCCGCACCGGTCGAATACCCCCAAGGACCAGTCGCCCGTGCTCGCGCGTGCCTTCGATGCGGCGGATACGGCGATTGCGGAAGTCTTTGGAAAGGCGCCTTTGTACCTGCGCGAAGGCGGCAGCGTTCCAATCATCGCCGACATCAAGCGCGAGCTCGGGCTCGACTCCGTGATGATGGGGCTGTTCCTGCCCGAGGATAATCTGCACGCGCCAAATGAGAGCTTCCACCTCGGCGTGATGGAGAAGGGGATGAAGGCCTCCGAGCTGATCCTCGAGCGCCTCGCGGGGAAGTGAGTCAGGCACGCGGGCCGCTAACCCGTACGGTCGCGGCCTCCGGATTGGCCACAAAAAACACAAAAACATTGAGCGGATGAATCCCCCGATGCGCCGATCGGCGCGCGGACGGCCTTCAGAAGCCCCCTGATGGTTTTTGTATTCTTCGTGGCGATCTGCCTTGGCCTGTTTCCGCAGGGTAAGCGTATTTCGAGGGCAACTCCGGCTCGGCGCAGGCGGACACAAAAAAGCCCCGGAGTGATCCGGGGCTTTTCAAAGGCTTATCCTCTCCGCTTACTGCTTGAGGATCACGATTTCCACCCGGCGGTCCTTGCCCATCTGCTCGTCGTTCGCGTTCTCGACCGAATCGAGATCGCCCTTCGAGAGGGTCTCGAGACGGGCGGCGCTGACGCCGATGGTTTCGAGG
>CAMAXB010000251.1 GCA_945862035.1 Opitutus sp. GAS368 | reverse complement strand
CGGCAGTGCTACGCACTCGCCGACGGGGTCGGCGCCCTGCTACGCTGCGCTTCGCCGAACCCCAAGGGTTCTCATCCCTCCGACTGGGGCACCTTTGCTGCGAGTTTGGCCCGACGTGTTCTAAAGCTTACTCGAGGACACATGGCGGAGAGGGAGGGATTGGTGCCGCAGGTGCGGCAGTGCTGCGCACTCGCCGACGGGGTCGGCGCCCTGCTTCGCTCCGCTTCGCCGAACCCCATGGGGTTCTCATCCCTCCGACTGGGGCACTCTTGGCGCGAATCGAAGCAAGACGTGCTCGGGAACTTCTGGGGCGTAAAATGGCGGAGAGGGAGGGATTGGTGCCGCAGGTGCGGCAGTGCGACGCACTCGCCGACGGGGTCGGCGCCCTGCTACGCTGCGCTTCGCCGAACCCCAAGGGTTCTCATCCCTCCGACTGGGGCACTCCTATCGCGAGGATAGCCTGCGGTGAACGAAGGCCGCTCGGTAAAAAGTGGCGGAGAGGGAGGGATTCGAACCCCCGGGACCTTGCGGCCCACCGCATTTCGAGTGCGGCGCGATCGACCACTCTGCCACCTCTCCGGACGTGAAGGCGGAAACGTAGGCTGCGGCCGGGAAAACGGAAGCAGATTTTTAGGGCGCCTCGGTTCGGCCCTTTCACCGGGCTTTGCGAGGCCGTTCTGATTCAAGGGATGATTGCGGTGCAACGACTTCGGCGGTGGACCGGCTGCTCGTGCGTGCGGCTCCCCGGGCCGGGCCGATTTGAGCTTTGAAATTTCAAATCTCAGATGCGGGCCGAGGCCCGCCCCGTCTCCCGCGTCCCCGCGATGGCGATGGACTCGAGCCAGGCAAGCCGCTGCTCAGGACGGGGCGCCAGGCGCACCGGCGGCTGGATCAGCACGAGGGCATCCCCTTCGCGGATCAGCCAGCCCCAACCGTTGGGGACTTCATGGGCGGCCATGATCCCGGGTTCGGTCACCAAGTAGAGCAGGTCGGCCGACTGATGGGCGTGCAGACGGGAAAACTTCACGGACGTCAGGAGTTTCTGCTGAAGGGTTTCGAGCTCCTGCTCGAGTCGGTGCAGGGTGTCGTGGCGCAGGCCGGCCAGATCGTAGCTATCGAATTCCGGAAACAGGGACTCCCCCCGGCGCAGGTCGGGGCGGTGGCTTGCCACGGCGGCGCGCAGGGACTGCACGCGGAGGGCAAGGGCGGCGGCCTGCGTGCGGGTGGCGGTCTCATCGGCCTGATCGCGGAGGAAGTCCGCCCGGCCCTGCTTGCATTCGAAGAGGGCGACCCGGCCCTCGGGTCCCATGGGGTGGCGTGACGCGGCGGCCACATCCGCGCGGTAGCCGCTGTGCGGGATGCGCACCTCGACCCCCGCGATGACGAGCCCGGCGGCACGCGCCCACGTCAGGGCGAGGCGCTTGAGCGTGCGGTGGGCCTCGGTTTCGCCGGAGGACATGGGATCGAATCCATCGCACCGATGAACCCGCGGCGATCGCAAGCGTGAAACGCGGCGGAGCGAAGCCGGCTGCGGTTCTTGTGTCCGCGCGTATCCCGGTGCTTGGCGTATTCAATCCGTCAAAGACCGGACCTCGCGCAGAGACGCGGAGCCGCAGGGAAACCCCAGTAAACGCAGACCGCACTTTCGGAACTCTGCGGCTCTGCGTCGCTGGCGGTTTCTTGGTTCAGGAGTTCGGGTCGAGGAAAGCGACTGGACCCATGGGAGGACGGCGACAGCGCAAACCTGGCCATCTCGCTTCAAAGGCATGTGGATGCGACTGCTTGACCGGTTCGTGCGGCCTGGGCTCTGGCGCAGGGCTCGGACCAATCGACCTTGACGAATCTGCATCCCTCGCTTAGCTCTCACGCGTCGATGTACTCGTGCCGTCTCATTCTCGTACTGACTCTTGCCCTCGCTTGGTGCTGGGGAGCGTGGCATGAGAAATTGGAAGCGGCGGGATGGATGTTTGAGCACGACCACCATCATCAAGCGCAGCACGGGTCGGGTCATTCCCATTCACACGACGAGGCGCCCTTGCTGGTCGACGATCACCCGCCCGTGTGGGCACGGGATCTCACGAGTGACGTTCGGGTGACTCCGCTGCTCCTCGTTTTTCTTGCTACGCTGGCCCTGGCCGGCCTGTCGTCGTCGGCTCGCCGGTGGCGACAAACGGGGTTTTCATCCGCAGGAGGACCAAGGCGGCGGGCGAGAGAGCGCGATCGGGTCTGGCATTTTGTCCGGCGGTGCGCGCCCGATGTGGCGGCGCCTCCGGCGCTCGGCTGAATCCACGGGCCTTTCCTCCGCGGAAGGCCTGTGCACCTGCGTACGATCGAGCCGCCTTGAGCGGTTGATTTACGGTCTCCTGGGCGGAGACCCGATTTTCCTTTCCCGCTGCATCATGCTTATGTTTTTCCGACTCTTCCTTTCCTTTTTCGGCGCAACCCTCGTTCTCGGCCAGACCGATCCGCTCTCGCTGGACGATGCCATCCGGCTTGCTTGGGCGAATGATCCCACGGTTGCCGCTCTCACTTTGACGCCAGAGCTGGCCCGCGCGAGGGAGACGCAGGCGGGCCTGCGCCCGAATCCTGAACGCGACGTGCGCAGGACCGTCCCGGCGGCGAGCGACAGTGAGTGGTCGGTGGGGGTGGGGCTGACGCAGCGGTTCCCGCGGCGCGAGCGGGTCGAGTTGGCCCGGGCCTACGCCCTGCTGGGCGGGGAGGCCGCGGCCTGGGAGTTGCGCGAGCGGCGCCGTCTGCTCGCGGCGGAAGTCCGCCGCCTCTGGTATGACCAGGCCGTGCAGCACGCGCGCCTTTCCTCGGCCCAGCGGACCCTGACGCTGCAGCAGGAGCTTGTCGGATTCCTTCAGGGCCGGCGCGCGGCCGGCGAAGTCGCGGATGCCGAGTGGGAACTCTTCCAAATTGAACTCGCCCGGGCCGAGCACACCGTGGTGCTTGCGCAGGCCGAGGTGGCCGGCGGAGAAGGCGCGCTTCGTCGGCGCCTCCGGCTCGTGACGAATGCGTCGCTTTCGCTGGCCGGACAGCTTGATCGTCTGGTCGACCGGGAGGTTCCGGCGGAGGGTGATCTTTCCAGCACCCGCCCCGAGTTGGCGCTCGCCGACCTTGAGGTGCGTCGGGCCGAGGCGGCGCTCGCTCTTGCGCGGGGGGAGAGCCGTGGGGATTGGTCGGTCGGGGCCGGAGTTGATTTTGAGCGGCGCTCCAATGACGCCACGGGTCGGCTGGAAAGCCAACCCCGTCTGGGCGTAAGTGCCTCGGTGCCGTGGCCGGGGGAGCGCGTGGCGAACCGCGGCGACATTCTGGAGCGCGCGGCCCTGCTGAAAATCGCCGAGGCCACCCGGGAGGCCCGTCGCGATGAACTGTTGATCGAGCTGGGCTCGGCGCTGGCCGCCGTGCGGACGGCTCAGCCGGCGGTGCAGCGCTATCGCGCGCTCCTGGCCAGCGCGTCCGAGCTTCCCCGCAAGCTGGGTCCCGCGTACGCGCGGGGCGAGGTGACCGGCTTCCAACTCGCTCAAGCCCGCCTGCAGCATGTCACCATCGAGGCGGAGTTCCTTGCCGCCGCCGCCCGTTATCTTGCCAACTTGGCCGACGCGGAATCCGCCGCCGGTCTCGTTCCGGCCCAACCCTAACTGACTGCCATGAAATCACTCTTTTTTCCTCTCGCCCTTTTCAGCGCCGCCGCCGTCTCCGCTCAGGAAGATCATGGGCATCCTCATGAGGATGCGCCCGGAATCGTCGCGCCGGCCGCCGGTCCAGTCCGCCTGACGCAGATGATGGTCCGCAACCTGGATCTGCAAACCGTCGAGGTGGAGCTGCGCTCCCTCGAGAAGGTCTTCCCTGCGCTGGGCATCGTTGAGCCCGAGCCCGGTAAAATTTCCGCCGTCACCTCCCGGGTGGCCGGTCGGGTCACCCGGCTGGCGGTTCATGATGGCCAGCGGGTCAAAGCCGGTGAGTTCCTGCTTGAAGTGGAGTCGCGCGTCGTCGCCGACCCGCCGCCGAAACTGACGTTTACCTCGCCCATGGAGGGTGTGGTGCTTGAGACCAGTGCGTTGCCCGGCGGGGCGGTTGAGCCGGACAAGCCCCTGGTCACGATCATCGATCTCAGCGAAGTGGATGTGGTTGCCCAGGTGCATGAGGGGCAGGTTGCGGCGGTGAAACCAGGACAGAAGGTCCGCATCCGTGCGATCGCCTACCCGAGCGAGGTGTTCACCGGAATCGTGAAGACGACGGCCGCAAATCTGGACCGGGAGAACGGTACGCTGCGGGTGTTCGTCCATACCGAGAACCCGGAGGGCAGGCTCCTCCCGGGAATGCGCGCGCAGCTTTCGTTTGTGGTGGAGGAGTCAGAAACCGCGGTCGTCGTGCCGCGCGAGGCCGTGTTGGGGGACTACGGGGATTTCTTTGTCTTTCGCCAAATCATGACCGCCCCCTTTGCGTATGAGCGAACGCCGGTGCTCTTGGGGCTGCGTGATGATCGCTTTATCGAGATCGTGGACGGCGTCCTTCCCGGTGACCGGGTGGTGACCCGGGGCAACTACCCGCTTCAATACGTGGGAGGAGGAGCGCAGACGATTGAGGATGATCACGGGCACTCGCATGGCCCGAACGGCGAACACT